>JAFAVH010000185.1 GCA_019242655.1 Methylobacteriaceae bacterium | reverse complement strand
CGTCATTGACCTTCATGCAGAAGATACGTTTCGGCGAGAACGGCAAGTTATCTAATTGCTGAAAGACGACGAGTTCGCCGCGGTCGTCGGCGTGCACTCGCTGCTCAATCAGCGCGGTTCCCTGGATGATGCTCATGCAAGAGGTGCAAAGTCATCTTGCGCAAAGGTAGCCTCCGGAAGAGACAAGTCAAATTTGGCAAAGCTCGCTTTTAGACGCCGCGCTCCGAGACATCGTCTCCTGGAAGCAAAAACCCCGTCCTGCGGGCGGAGTCTTTTTCACTCACCACCAATGGTTATAGCGGCGGCTGTAATACCAATGGCTGTGCCAGTATGGGCGATATCCGTCATAGCCGGAGCGGCCTTCCTAGTACCCGTGCCGTAGCCGCCGCGATTGAACGCGCTCGGGATGCCGACCGAGGTCGGCAGGTTCTTGGCCCGTCCTTGGCGTGCGCATCGCCGCAGCCGGTCTCACAAGCCGAGCCGCACGCGCTCACATCGCTTGCGCCGGCTGCGCGTCCAAGACCTCGCGGATCTTGACCGCCAGTTGCTCCAAGGTGAAAGGCTTGTTGAGCAACTGAGTGCCGGGATCGAGCACGCCGTGATGCACGACCGCATTGCGGGTGAAGCCGGTCGCGAACAGAACTTTGAGATCGGGGTTGCGCTTCAACGCCGCATCGGCCAACCGGCGTCCGTTGACCTCGGGCATCACGACGTCGGTAAACAACAGCGAGACATCGGGCTGAGCGTCGAGAATGCGTAGCGCATTTGCCGCGCCGTCGGCATGTAGAGCGGTGTAGCCGAGCTCTCGAAGCGCTTCCACGACGAACTGACGGACGCGCGCCTCGTCTTCGACCACAAGAATAATCTCGCGCGGATCGCCTCTCGGCGGCTCCGCTTCACGGATGCTTTTGCCTTTTGCCGGACTTTCATCGACAACTGACGCGCTACGCGGCAAATACACTTTCACGGTCGTTCCGTGCTCAGATTCGGAATAGATTTTGATGTGGCCGCCGGATTGGCGGACGAACCCGTAGACTTGCGACAAGCCGAGCCCGGTGCCTTTGCCGACATCTTTCGTCGTGAAAAAGGGATCGAAGGCTTTCGCGAGAACACCCGGCGTCATGCCGATCCCGGTGTCGGACACAGCGATGAGAACATACTGACCGGAACTCACGCCGGGATGAACGCGCGCGTAAGCGTCGTCGAGGTGACAGTTCGCGGTCTCGATGGTCAGCTTGCCGCCATCTCCCATCGCATCGCGGCCATTGATCGCGAGGTTCAGGATGGTGTTCTCAAGCTGACCCGGATCAGCCTGCGCGCGCCAAAGTCCACCGGACAAAACCGACTCAAGCTTGATGTTCTCGCCTAATGTCCGGCGCAGAAGCTCGGACATGCTGGCGACAAGCTTATTTGCGTCGATTGTTTGCGGCGCGAGCGCCTGTTGGCGCGAGAACGCCAAGAGCCGGCTTGTCAGCGACGCCGCGCGTGTCGCGCCCTCGATTGCCGGCTCGATATAGCGCGACACGTTCGCATCCCCGCGCAGCAGGCGCTTCTGCGCGAGATTGAGCGACCCGATGATCACGGCCAGCATGTTGTTGAAATCGTGCGCGATGCCGCCGGTCAGCTGTCCGATCGCCTCCATTTTTTGAAGCTGACGCACGCGACCCTCGGCTTCCTCGCGGCCCTTTATCTCCTCGCGAAGCGCTTCATTTGCTTTTGCAAGCTCGCTGGTGCGAATCTCGACCCGGTTTTCCAGCTCCTCTTGCAACGCGCGAAGCGCTTCGGCCTGATGCCGGCGCTCTGTTTCATCGCGCGCGATTTTCATGAAGCCGAATTCGCGTCCCGTTGAATCGTATAGCGGATGAACCGACCCGTTCATGAAAACGCGGCTGCCGTCCTTGCGCAGTTGCCAGCGTTCGCTGGTTGCATGGCCTTGTTGCGACGCGGCCTTCAGTTCCGTCTCAGGAATCTCCGCGGCTCGATCTTCCGGCGTGAAGATCAGCGATGCCGGTTGCTCCTTTATCTCTGACGCGGTCCATCCAAAGATCGTTTCGGCGCCTGCCGACCACGAGGTAATTTTTCCGTCAAGATCGGTGGTGATGATGGCATGATCGCGCGCGCCTTCGACGATGAGCCGGTTGCGCTCCTCACTGGCGCGCAGTTCATCCATCGAGCGGCGAAGGGCGTGCGCAACCGCATCGACTTCGCGTAATCCGGTGGACGCGTTGGCCGATTCCGTGTCTCCCGCCGAAAGCCGCAACAGCGATTCCATCGGCGCCGTGATGCGCTCGGCGACGCGGCGCGCGAACATCAGTCCGAGCAGCAGCAGGACCCCGCCCGCCGTCAGCGCAAGGAGCGAATTGGTCCATAGCGGCTGCAGGAGCTCAGCCTGCGGAACGCCAATCCCGACGCTCCAGCCGAATTGCGGCGCTCGGCTGAAGCCGGTGAGCAGCGGCGTTCCCTCGAGCGAGGTCGTTTCGCGGATGCCTTCACTCTCCGGGGAGAGAATGAGCGGGAGAAGAAGGGGGGAGGCCTTCTGCCCGACGAAGCGCTCGCCGTTCGGAACACGGGCCGCATTGACGCCGGCTTTATCGAAAATGGAGGTGACTGCGCCCGCCGGGGGACGTTGCTGCCTGATGATGTCGGCGAAGGCGTCGAGATAAGGATTGATCAGGAGCGCATAGATGACCTTGCCGTCCTTGATGACCGGCACGTCGATCGTATAGCCGAGCCGCTTGCTGCTCGCGCCGGTATACAGATTTGAGACAAACGGGCGGCCGGTGCGGAATGTCTCGGCCGACGCGTCGGGATTGCCGCGGATGGCCGCTGGCGATGAAGCGGCCAACCCGGCGATGAGCAGGAAGCGTCCGCTTTGGTCGGTGACCGCGATCGAGGCCGATGGCGCGTATCGTTCGAGGAACGACGTCGCCCGCAAACGGAATGCCTCGAGATCGCCGTTTTGCAGCGTCGGCGACAGGGCGAGAACCTGCAACGCGGTTATTCGCGATTGCAGCTCGCGCTCGACGGCCTGCGCCATGCCGCGCGCGATTTCG
>JAFAVH010000067.1 GCA_019242655.1 Methylobacteriaceae bacterium | reverse complement strand
CATCATGCGCGGCATTCGGAACGTTGTATTCGGCATTTTGCTCGGCTGCATGTGCGCCGCGAAGAATGACGTGTCGGCGGCAAGCGACGATCCCATGACGGCAATTGTCGGCCGCCCCGCAACGATCACGGTGCAGCGACAGGCCGGCGTTGCCGCAGAGCCGAACGCGGCTGCCGGAGGGCAGCCGCGCCGCGTCGTCGTCAGCGTCAGCGAGTTTCAGCCCGCGCAAGATGGCGGCCCGGTCGCAGCCGTCGTCAAGGCGCAGACAAACAGCGGCGAGGAGCGCGAGATCGGCCGATTCGGCATCACGCCGCACACGCCCTTCAAGGCCGCGGCGCCATCCGGCATGCAGAGGTTTGCGCTGCCTCTGCCCCGCGATGTGGCGGAAGACGGCGACATCAAGCTCACCGTGACACTGGTTCCCAATCGCGGCGCCGGCACAGGCGCGCGGCTGCGACTGGGCGGCGCCGAGCTACGCTAGTGGGCATCACGCGCGCGATTTTTGTATTTGTGGAGTTTGGCTCAACCCAGGTACGACTCTAATTACCCAATTTTATACGATATTCATCCAAAGGCAGACTGCTCGACCTTTTTGGAAGCATCAATGCGTAAGAACCGGCTTTCTCGACCAAATGAATGTGCCAATAGGTATAATCGTCTTGAGTGGTTGTAGTGTTGAGCGACTCCAAATAAGGCCGCAAAACTTCACGAGGTGTCGCGAATGCAAAATCGAGGTCCATGCATCCCAAAACAAAGAATGAAGGCGTACCCTCGCTAAGAAATTCGTCCCATGTAGGGTGATACGCATACCAATATGGATAAGACCTCTTGTCATAGTGCTTAGATATAGAGCAAGCTGCTCTTACTTGATGTGCAGCATCCCAGTAAAGTGCTCGACTTCGCTGAATCAAAGTGGCTTTCTGCGAGCGGCCTAGCGCCGCGATTATTTGCTCTCTCTTGTTTTGCAGCTGGACGCTATTCGTAAACTGATAGCCTGATTTTTCGGGGCCACCCACCCCTGCTTCTGCTTCCCCGCTTTCTTCGCCAATTTCCTCCGGTACCAATTCGGTAGATACATCGGTGGCCGCTGTGAACATGACATCAATCAGCTTATCCAACCGTGTGTATTCCATTGGTTCAAGAAGGCTTCTAATCTTCCGACCGGTTTCCGACGCGTCGGAATTCTGCTTTAATTGCACAAGCCTTATGAGAGCTTCAGCACTAATGAGACGCACGTCCCACGCGTGACGAGACCCACGTACTTGAGCCTCCAACTCACCGGTATCTTGACGTCCGACAATAATCAGAATTGACGATCTATGTCCTAGCTGTCCAGAGGCCGACAGCTTGCTACGGTATTGCGCGATTGTCTCAAGTGAAATGCGATAAGCGTCCGTGGTTTTTACCTCCGCAATAATTGAATGCCCTTCAGGTGATCGCCATAATCCGTCAAAGCCTATTGCTGAAGAGATTCCCTGATATCGGCCATTCGTTACCTCGTAATCGAGCCACCTTCCTAATTCATTGATTAGATCTTGGAGTACCATTCCTCCTTTAGTGAAGCTCGAACCCAAACAATGTTCGATATAGGACCCGATTTTCTCTGCGCGAATTTGCGCCAGATACTCACGCAATTCTGCCGAGCAGATTGATCCATCCTTGAGAATTCCATCTCCTGCCGTTGAGACCACCTGCTCAATGCTGAATTCACCAACGGCGCTCTGATTTGAATTCCACAATGCGAGAAGCGGCATCCAATGTCCCTTGTCCCAATCGAAGGTTGTCGATACAGGTACAAACAAAAGAGACGCAACAATAAAGTGAGAGAAATCAACATAGGAAAGGGCGGTATCATTGACGCCGCCCTTCTGATTTTGCGCTACGCACCCTTCGGGAAGCGCACGACCGTGCCCGGCTCGTCGCGCTCGCTCTCGGTCACTGCGCGGCTGCGCCCAACGGCGCGGCCGTCGATCGTGATACCGGAGCGATCAGCCGAGATCGCCACCGCTGCGCCATCGCCGATCTCGCCCGACAGGATCAGCTCGGCGAGCGGGTCCTGCACGTCCTTCTGGATGACGCGCTTCAACGGACGCGCGCCGTAAGCCGGGTCGTAGCCCTTGTCGGCGAGCCACGCCTTGCCCTTGGCATCGAGATCGAGCGTGATCTTGCGGTCTTCCAGCAAACGCGCGAGGCGCTTGAACTGGATGTCGACGATCGCGCCCATGTCCTCGCGCTTCAAGCGATGGAACAGGATGATCTCGTCGATGCGGTTCAGGAATTCAGGCCGGAAATGCGAACGCACAATCCCCATCACTTCGTCATGCACGGCGGATGAATCCTCGCCCTCCTTTTGCATGACCAGGAACTCGGCGCCGAGATTCGACGTCATGATGATGAGCACGTTGCGGAAGTCGACCGTGCGCCCCTGCCCGTCGGTCAGGCGTCCATCGTCGAGCACTTGCAGGAGGACGTTGAACACGTCCGGATGCGCTTTCTCGATCTCGTCGAACAAGACGACCTGATAGGGCCGGCGCCGCACGGCTTCGGTGAGCGCACCGCCCTCCTCGTAGCCGACATAGCCCGGAGGCGCGCCGACCAATCGCGCGACCGAGTGCTTCTCCATGTATTCCGACATGTCGATGCGAACGAGCGCGGTCTCGTCGTCGAACAGGAACGACGCGAGCGCTTTGGTGAGCTCGGTCTTGCCGACGCCGGTCGGGCCTAAGAACATGAACGAGCCGATCGGCCGGTTCGGGTCCTGCAAGCCGGCGCGCGCGCGGCGCACCGCGGTCGAGACCGCCTGCACCGCTTCCTTCTGACCGACGACGCGTTTCGACAGCTGCTCTTCCATCTTGAGGAGCTTCTCGCGCTCGCCTTCGAGCATGCGATCGACCGGCACGCCGGTCCAGCGCGAGACGACCTGTGCGATGTTATCGGGCGTCACCGCCTCTTGCACGATGTCGACGCCTTGATGCGACTCGACGTCGGCGAGCTTCTTCTCGAGGTCGGGAAGGACGCCGTAGGTGAGGCGGCCGGCTTCGGCGTAATCGCCGCGGCGCTGCGCCTGGGCCAAGCCGTTGCGCGCGTCTTCGAGCTGCTTCTTGAGATCGGCGGCCTTGCCGAGCTTATCCTTCTCCGACTGCCAGCGCGCCGTGATCGCCGCCGACTGCTCTTCGAGCTGCGCAAGCTCCTTCTCGAGCCGCTGCAGCCGATCTTTCGACGCAGAGTCGCTCTCTTTCTTCAAAGCTTCCGCTTCGATCTTCAGCCGAATGATCTCGCGATCGATCGAGTCGAGTTCTTCCGGCTTCGAATCGACCTGCATACGCAGGCGCGCCGAGGCTTCGTCGACAAGGTCGATCGCCTTGTCCGGCAGGAAGCGATCGGTGATGTAGCGGTTCGACAAGGTCGCCGCGGCAACGAGCGCGGAATCCTGGATGCGGACGCCGTGATGCTGCTCGTATTTTTCCTTCAAGCCGCGCAGGATCGAGATCGTATCTTCGACCGTTGGCTGCGACACGAACACTGGCTGAAACCGCCGCGCCAAGGCCGCGTCCTTCTCGACGTGCTTGCGATATTCGTCGAGCGTGGTCGCGCCGATGCAATGCAACTCGCCGCGTGCCAGCGCCGGCTTTAACAGGTTCGACGCGTCCATCGCGCCATCGGCTTTGCCGGCGCCGACAAGCGTGTGCATCTCGTCGATGAACAGGATGATGCCGCCTTCGGCCGCAGTGACTTCCTGCAGCACGGCCTTCAGCCGCTCTTCGAACTCGCCGCGATATTTCGCGCCGGCGATGAGCGAACCCATGTCGAGCGCGAGCAGCTTCTTGTCCTTGAGAGATTCCGGTACGTCGCCGTTGACGATACGTAGCGCCAATCCTTCGACGATCGCCGTCTTGCCGACGCCGGGTTCGCCGATCAGCACGGGGTTGTTCTTGGTGCGTCGCGACAGAACCTGCACGGTGCGGCGGATTTCCTCGTCGCGGCCGATCACCGGGTCGAGCTTGCCCGTGCGCGCCGCCTCGGTGAGATCGCGCGCATATTTCTTCAGTGCGTCGTATTGGTTCTCGGCCGAGGCGGTGTCGGCGGTGCGGCCCTTGCGCAGCTCTTCGATCGCCGCATTCAAGGTCTGTGGCGTCACGCCGGCATTGGCGAGGATTTTCGAGGAATCGGCGCTCTTCTCCATGGCGAGCGCGAGCAGGAGCCGCTCCACGGTCACGTAGGAATCGCCCGCCTTCTCGGCGATGCGCTCGGCGGAATCGAAGACGCGCGCGGTCGTCGGCGCGAGGTAGAGCTGGCCTGCCCCCGCCCCCTGCACCTTCGGCAGCTTCGAGAGCGCGAGCTCGGTCTGGACGAGGGCGTCGCGGGAGCGGCCGCCGGCGCGGTCGATCAGCCCTGCGGCCAAGCCCTGGTCGTCATCGAGCAGCACCTTCAGGATGTGCTCGGGTGTGAACTGCTGATGTCCTTCGCGGCGCGCCAGCGACTCGGCCGATTGGATGAAGCCGCGCACGCGCTCGGTATATTTCTCTAGGTTCATGTCTGACCTCCTAGAGCGCCGGACCGGCCCCGAAGCGGTGGTCCAACGCGTCGAAATGGATTCGGCCCCGTGAGGCAGCCGTTACGACAGATGTAGGTGTGCAGCAGCCTGGGTGAAAGAGCGGGATGGCCGAGGCAGGATGATTTGCGGCGAGAAACCCGCTAGAATTCCGTTGGTATGGAGGATCCGCGATACATGGCGCAAAGTTCTGTCAAAATCACAGTTTCCGAGGATGTCGCCGAGCGCATTCGCGCCAAGGTGACCACGGGTTCCTATTCGTCCGAAAGCGAGGTCATTAGCGACGGGTTGCTGGCGCTCGAGGCCCAAGACGCCGACCTCGAACGCTGGCTGCGAGAGACGGTAGCGCCCACATTCGATCGGGTTAAGAGAGGCGAAGAGAAGCTGATACCGATCGAGGAGGTCTTTGATGGCCTACTCGAGCGACACAAGGCTAGGACGGCGAACAAGGCCCGCTAAATTTGCCCTCTCGGGTCCTCTTTTCGGACGCGGCGCAAATCGATCTCGATAATCTTTTCGAATGGCTAGCCGAACGAGCAGGTGTCGAGATTCGCGCTCGGCTATATCCAGCGAATCAGACAGAAATGTACTGCGCTGCTGCCCTTCCGGAGCGTGGCACCCGGCGAGATGAAATCCTTCCCGGCCTTAGGACCATCGGATTTGAACGACGCGTGACGATCGCGTTCATGGTCGAGGACGGCAACGTGATAATTTTGGCTGTCGCTTACGGCGGACGGCAATTGAACGCCGATCAACTAAGGAGACACCATTGAGCAGCTGCCTGCCTACTCACATTCGCATGCCGCATTGACGGGAACTGTCACGCCACCGTCAAATGTACCATCCAAGGCTGCTGAACAGCGAGGACGGAGGGTTAGAATGAAAAGTCGATGGCTCCCGGCAACATGCGGCGCGCTCGCGGCAATTGCAGCGTTCTTCGGGTCAATCCCCTCCACACTTGCCCAAACTCCCGAGCAGCGCCGCGTCATCATTTTCGTTTGGGATGGCTTGCGACCCGACTCGGTAACGCCGCAGGATACGCCGAACCTCTTCGCCATGAAGGAAGCCGGCGTCGAGTTCACCGACAATCACTCGACTTATCCGACCTTCACCATGATGAACGCCGCGAGCTTCGCCACCGGCAGCTTTGGCGGGACCACCGGCTATTTCGGCAATACGCTGTGGTCGCCCGGCGCCAGCGGCAACGATTCGACCGGCAAGCCATTCGATTTCCAACAGCCGGTCTTCACCGAAGACTATGCGATCCTCAACGATCTCACCGCCTTTTTGAAGGGCGACCTTCTGATGGTGGAAACCCTCTTCGAGGAAGCGCAGAAGGCGGGCTTGGCGACTGTCACGATCGGTAAGACCGGCGCGGCGTTCATCCAGGACTATAAGCGCGGCGGCATGATGCTCGATGAGCGGACGGTGCTGCCGCTGAGCCTCGCCAAAGAGCTGCAGCAAGCCGGAATTCCCCTTCCTGAGACGACGCCCTTTGCCTTTGCGCCCGGCGAGATCACGCTTGCCCCGAAAAACGGATCGCCGACAAAATTTGGTCAGCCGAAACGGCTCAAGGACGGCGTGACTTTCGACCCGACGGACACGGCCGGCAGTCCGTACAAAGCCGTATTGCAGTACATGTTCGATACTTACGTGAATTACATCCTGCCGAAGAAGCAGCCGCGGCTCAGCGTCGTTTGGATCCGCGATCCCGATACGACGCAGCACGCCTGTGGCGTCGGCAGCGCCAACGCGCGCGATGCGCTGAAGTCGACGGACGGGATGCTCGGGCAATTGCGCGCCAAGCTGCGCGAGCTCAACCAAGCAGAATCGACCGACATCATCGTCGTGTCGGATCACGGACACAGCAATGTCTCGGGCTCGCAAGCGCTCTTTCCGCTGCGCGCGGTCAGGGACGGCGAGATCGGTGCCGCCGATCCCTCGGGATATTCCGTGTCGGGACTTTTGCGCCTCGCCGATCTCATGCAGCGTGCGGGCTTCACGGTATTTGACGGCTCCGGCTGCGCCTATTTGCCGGTCTCCCTCGGCATCAAGTCGGACGGCACGCCGGTTTATCCAACCATGACGGATGCGGACGGAAAGATGTGCGGGAAGGAAGGCCAGAAATACAATATCGGTTCATTCAAAGTGCCGGAAAAATTGCCGCCGAAGTCGATCGTGATCGCCGTCAACGGCGGCAGCGATTACCTCTATGTTCCCGATCGCGACAGCGAGACCCTGCACAAGGCGGTCGCCTTCCTGCAGACGCTCGGCGCGATGGGCTCGATTTTCGTCGACAGCCGCTACGGCGATGTGCCGGGCACGATGCCGATGAACCTTGTGAAGATCGAAAATACGGCCGGCAGAAATCCCGACATCATGGTCAGCTACGATTACGATGAGAATGCGACGATTGGCGGCGTGAAGGGCACCGAATATTCGGGATCACTGCTCAACAATCCCTATCGCGGCATGCATGGCAGCTTCAGCCCCATCGACGTGCACAACACCTTGATCGCTCTCGGCCCCGATTTCCGCGAAGGCGTGAAGGACGAGCTGCCGACGGGCAATGTCGACGTTGCGCCGACAGTGGCAAGCATCCTCGGCCTCAGCCTGCCGCGTGCGGACGGCCGCCCATTGCTTGAAGCATTGCGCAACGGACCTTCGTCGCGGGATTTCGAAATCGTCACCGGCGCCTTCCGGCCGAAGCAAGCTGTCACCGGCATCGCGGTGAAGCGCCCGACCGATCCGAACGGCAACGACATCGAGCCTGGGCAAACGATGTACTCGTTCCAGCTCGACACAAAGGCGCTGAGCTACAAGGGCAAGACTTACATGTATTTCGACAAGGCGAAGGTAATCCGGCAATGATGCTGCGCCGCCTTGCATCTTCGGCAATCCTCGCGCTCGTCTCGGGAACCTGTCTTGCGGCCGAGCCGATGGAAAATTGGCTGAAGGTCTTTCCGCGCTCGGCCGTTGCCGAACAAAGCGTCTATTTCCACGCGCGATATCTTGATGCGAGAGGGATCGAACATCGTCAGGAAGTTTGGCGCGACGGCTCGAGGCGTGTCCGGCGTGTGACGGACGACCGGCTCGATCTCATCGTCGCGCGCGACGCCGACGGCGAATACGAGTACAAACTTGCCGATCGCGACCGGCATATCCTCGTAATTGCCGACCGCACATCGTTGTATCGGGCAGGGATTTTCTCGGATTGGGATGCTGTCGCCTACGCCTTCAGCGAGCCGCGAGCGGAGCATGAGATCATCGCAAGCGGGGGCTCGGAGCAGACCGCCTCGGGTCCCTGCTCATGGACCACGCTGATCGTAAAGGCCCCTGCCGCCTCGACGAACCGCGTTTGTTGGTCGGCGGAGTGGGGTCTTCCGCTCTCGATCCAGGACCGGCGTAATAACGAGTGGCAGACGCAATTCGAGATTATCGAGCTGCGCACATTCCAATCGTCGGACGCGGTGTTTGAGACCGCCCCTGCCGGTTATGTCGAAATGGATATGCGTGCGGGTGAAGACCTGTCAGACTGAGAGATGCGTGCGCCAGTTCGCTCAAATCGGCGGCGTAAACCCGTCGCGTCCATAAATCACGGCCGACGCTTCGAGGCTTCCATCGTCGCGTTTGCTCGTGACGACCGTAACATTGGTGCCCGGCTTCAGCTCGCTCTTGTCGCTGCCCGGCGCGTAGGCGGCGATGATTGTGTCGGGCGCGAGCGCGATCTTCGCTTCCTGGCCCTTATAATTCACCGTCAGCATCTGGCCGCTTGCGCCCTCGATCTGCACCTTGGTGCCTGGCGCCGGTTTCTGCAGCGTCAGCGCGCCATTGGTCATCATGCTTTTCGGTCCGCGGTCCCAGTTGTTGCGGCCTTCGCCGGTCCCGCGCCGCTCCTCCGGGAAGATGTGCACTTCATAAGCCTTCTCGCCGCCATTGGCGTCGGGAACGCCGGTTACGCCAACGAAGACATTCGGTTTCAAATCATCGACGCTGGCCTTCACCATCGCCGACACGCGCGCGTTGTCTGCGATGCGCACCTTCTGCGTCTCTCCGCTGCTGGATTTCACCGTCAGCATCGGCAGGTCGACAGTCTCGATCGTGCCTCTTATGCGCGTAGGTGGCGGCTGTTGCGCGAGTGTTGGTAGAGCAAAGCATAGCGCACCGATGAAGATGGCAACAGAACTGAGACGCCGCATCCTAATCCTCCAACCGCTCCGGTACCGATACCGGCTTCTACTTCAGACTGTCCGCCACCTTCGCGATCCCGGCATTGGCACAAACCTCGTCCTTGTCGCCACCGGGCGCACCGGACACGCCAACCGCACCAATCACTTCATTGCCGACCTTGATCGGCACGCCGCCGCCAATCCCAACGACATTCGGAATCTGTTTGATCCACCAGTTCTCCGGCTTCTCCATGAGTTTCTGCACTTCGAGCGAGGTCTGCCCGCGGGTGCGCGAGGTGTAGGCCTTCAGCCGGGAGAATTCGACCGTGTGCGGATTTGTGCCGTCGCCACGAACCATGGCGGCGAGGTTGCCGCCTTTATCGATGATGGAGATTGTGACCTTGTAACCGTCCTTTGTGCATTGCTCGAGCGCACCATCGATAATCATCAATGCCATTTTCATCGACACGTTCTTCTCGCTTTGCGGCGCTTGCGCGCTTGCCGAGACAGTAAGGGCGAGCGAAAGCGCTGCGGCACCGGCGAGCTTGCGTGAAAACGACATGATGTTCTCCTCCCTAGATCAACAGCTCGCCAAATAAACAAATCGGCGACGGTCGGCTAGAAGACGCCAAGCCGGAGCGATTATTCCGGCCGCGTTTTCGGCTTGATGAGATCGGGACGCCGTTCGCGCGTGATCCGCTCGGCTTCGGCGCGGCGCCACGCCGCAATGCGCGCGTGATCGCCGGAAAGGAGGACATCGGGAATAGTGTGGCCCTCCCAATCGCGCGGCCGCGTGTAGTGCGGATATTCGAGCAGGCCGTCTTCGAAGCTCTCCTCGTCGCCGGACGCTTGCCTGCCCATGACGCCCGGCAGGAGGCGGATGCAGGCTTCGATCACGGCCATTGCGGCGATTTCGCCGCCGGCGAGGACAAAATCGCCGATCGACACCTCGCGAAACTGACGCGCTTCGATTACGCGCTGATCGACACCCTCGAAACGGCCGCAAACGATAAGGAGACCGGGGCCGGCGGCAAGCTCGCGCGCCATGATCTGCGTGAACGGAATGCCGCGCGGACTCATGAGAAGACGCGGACGCGGGTCTTCCGCGGCGACTGCCGCGTCGAGTGCCGCCGCAAGCACATCGGCGCGCATCACCATGCCCGGTCCGCCGCCCGCCGGCGTATCGTCGACCGAACGATGGCGGCCGAGCCCATGTTCGCGGATTTGCTTAATTTCGAGCGACCACATTCCGCGCTGAAGAGCATCGCCGACGAGCGAGGTGCCGAGCGGCCCGGGAAACAGCTCCGGGAAGAGCGTGAGGACGGTCGCGCGCCAGGACATGCGGCTTGATGGCGGGGCGGCAATCTCCCGTCAATTGCGGCCGCGGTTGGTCGCCCTCGCTTACGATTTAACGAATTTGAGCAACGGCTCCGCATCGAGGGCGCCGCACTTTTCACATCGTTGTCGAAATAGCAGAGGACACGGCGCGTTGAGCTGCGCGGTGCGGCATACGAGCCTCGCGGCCGGAGCTATGGTGCGGTGCGGCGCTGCCATGCTAGAAAAAGCATCAAGTCAAGCCGAAGTTGCTTCTATGAGCCTTGCTCTCGTCTCCGATCCCGCCGCCGATGCCGCGCGCATCGAGCTGACGCCGATGCTGGTCGAACTCGGCCAGCGCGCCCGTGCGGCACAACGGGTCGTGGGACTTGCGACGGCCGAGCAGAAAAGCGCCGCGCTGCGCGAGATGGCGCGGGCGATCCGCGCCGCAAAAGACGACATCCTCTCCGCCAACGCGGTCGACCTCGTGGCCGCCGACAAGCGCGGGCAGACCGCATCCTTCATCGATCGGCTGACCCTGACCGAGGCCGGAGTCGAATCGATCGCGCGAGCGGTCGAGGACATCGCCGCCCTGCCCGATCCCGTCGGCCGCGTCCTCGCCTCCTTCAGCCGGCCGAACGGGCTTGTCATCGAGCGCGTGGCGACGCCGCTCGGCGTCATCGGCGTTATTTTCGAGAGCCGGCCGAACGTGACCGCCGATGCCGGCGCGCTCTGCCTCAAGGCCGGAAACGCGACGATGCTGCGCGCCGGCTCCGACAGTTTCGAATCGGCAATGGCGATCCGCACCGCGATGGCGGCGGGCTTAAGCGCCGCCGGTTTGCCGGAGGATGCGATCCAGCTTGTGCCGACGCGCGACCGTGCCGCTGTCGGCGCCATGCTGACGGGACTCGACGGCACAATCGACGTCATCGTGCCGCGCGGCGGCAAGAGCCTTGTCGCACGCGTCCAGACCGAGGCGCGCATTCCCGTTTTCGCGCATCTCGAAGGCATTGTGCATATTTTTGTCGATCGCGCCGCCGATCTCGAGATGGCGAAGACGATCGTCTTGAACTCAAAGATGCGGCGCACGGGCATTTGCGGCGCCGCCGAGACGCTGCTCATCGATCAAGCGTGCGCGGCGACGCATCTCACGCCGCTGGTCAAGCTATTGCTCGACGCCGGCTGCGCGGTGCGCGGCGATACGCACACGCTCGGCGTCGATCCGCTCGTCGTGCCGGCAACAGACGCGGACTGGCGCACGGAGTATCTCGACGCCATCGTCGCCGTGCGCGTGGTCGACGGGCTCGATGGCGCGATCGAACATATCGAGACGTACGGCTCGCATCACACCGACTGCATCATCACTAACGATGGCGCAGCCGCCGAGCGCTTCCTCAACGAGGTGGATTCGGCGATCGTCCTGCACAATGCCTCGACGCAATTCGCCGATGGCGGCGAATTCGGCTTCGGCGCCGAGATCGGCATCGCAACGGGACGCATGCATGCGCGTGGGCCGGTCGGGATCGAGCAGCTGACCGCCTTCAAGTATCGCGTCCGCGGCAGCGGGCAGGTCCGAGCGTAGCGTGGCGAAAAGGTAGACTCAGTTCGGTTTACTAGGAAGGCTCTTGCTTTTCAGCAACCTCTCGAACTCTTCCGTCGTGAACACGTCGGCAGTGGCGGTTATTGTGATTGTCACATCTTCAGCGCCCTGATCGATAAGATCTCGGGCTCGAACGACAGCCTCTTCCGGCGTCGGGACGCGAACGGTCAGCTTACCGCCGTGACCGGAAGCCGAGGTGATCGCGAACGCCATGCGAGAATCCTTAGGATCATCGCCATGGGTTTGCAAGAAACTTAATCGCCGGCAGCAGCCGACGATAGCGCGTCCGCTACGCCTCGAAGAACTGCGTCTCCCGTGGTCCTTTCGGCCCTTCCTGGATGCGGATGTCGAAGCGGTAGACCTTGTCGCCGCCATTTCCTTGCGGCTTGGCAATCAACGTGTCCCGCCGGTCTGCGGGAACGAGCTGCAACACCGGATCGTCTTTGTTGGACGCTTCATCGCCGAAGTAAATGCGCGTGACGAGATGTTTCAGCATGCCGCGCGCAAACACTGCGACATCGATATGCGGCGCCTGCAGCTTACCGTCCGGCGTTTTCACGCGGCCGGGCTTGATCGTCACGAAGTGATATTTGCCTTCATTGTCTGGCTCGACCCGGCCGAAACCCTTGAAGCCGGTATTTGCGCCTTTGTGGCCCTGCGCATGGGCAAAGCCGCCCTTGGCGTCGGCCTGCCAAATCTCCACCATCGCATCCGGAAGGCCGACATTATCGCCGTCGAGCACCCGGCCTTCGATCCTGATCTTCTCGCCTTCAATTCCGGGGACGACGAGATCGTTGGTGAATATCTCGTGCAGCTTGTATTTCGTCGGCGTCAGGCAATACGCGTAGAACGGACCGACGGTCTGCGATGGCGTGATCCCCGGCATCTTACTGCTCCGTCGGCGTTGCGTTCGTGCCGCGCAGCACGATGTCCCATTCGAAGGCAAGTCCCCATTCGGGAATAGTGTGCTCCAGCGAGAAGTGCGACACCATGCGCTTGCGCGCGCTCGGCTCGACCGAGGTGAACATCGGGTCGTAATCGAACAGCGGATCGTCCGGAAAATACATCTGCGTGACGATGCGCGACAGGAATGACGGACCGAACAGCGAAAAATGAATGTGCGCCGGGCGCCAGGCGTTCTCATGATTCTGCCAGGAATAGGCGCCGGGCCTGATCGTGATGAAACGATAGCGGCCCTCATCGTCGGTGACGACGCGCCCTGCCCCGGAGAAGTTCGGATCGAGCGGCGCGTCATGCTGATCGTTGATGTGAACGTAGCGTCCGGCCGCATTCGCCTGCCAGATTTCGATCAGCGTGTTCGGCACCGGACGCCCATCCTCATCGAGCACACGGCCGGCGACGATGATGCGCTGCCCAAGCGGCGCGGCTTCATGCTGCGTCGTCAGATCGCTGTCGCCGGGCTGCACGACCTCGTGCCCGTAAGCGGGTCCAGTCAGTTCGGTTTCCGTGTGCGGCAGGATGATCAGCGGCCGCTTCGGCGCGCGCTTCACCGTGCTCACGTAGAAGGGAAAGAGCGACGGTGGATGAACCTTGGCGCTTTCGCGCGGGAAATGCATCGTCATGGCCGTCTCCTCATCTCTCTCGCAAGAACGGTTTTCGCGCTGGCAAAGTTTCAAACCTTGCCCCACACTTCGCGGGCGATCTCGACGATCATCGCGAGCTTCGCCCATTGCTGCTCCTCGCCGAGCACATTGCCCTCCTCCGTCGACGCAAAGCCGCATTGCGGCGACAGACAGAGCTGTTCGACAGGCGCATATTTCGTCGCCTCGTCGATGCGGCGCTTGATGTCGTCCTTCTTTTCGAGCGTGCCAGTCTTCGACGTGACGAGGCCGAGCACCACCGTCTTGCCCTTCGGCAGGTAACGTAACGGCTCGAACCCGCCGGCGCGATCGGTGTCCCATTCCATGAAATAGGCATCGACGCCGACCTCATTGAAGAGGAGCTCGGCAATCGGCTCGTATCCACCGGAGGCGACGAAGGTCGAACGAAAATTGCCGCGGCAAAGATGCATCGAGACAGTCATGCCGGCCGGACGCGATTTCAGCGCGGTGTTGATCATGCCGGCATAGATGTGCGGCTGCTCTTCCGGATCGTCGCCGCGATCCGACAGCATCTTGCGCTGCTCGGGATCGCAGAGATAAGCGAAGCTCACGTCGTCGAGCTGCAGATATGTACAGCCCTCCCCGCCGAAGGCGGCGATCGCCTTGCCATAGGCCTTGCCGAGATCGCTGTAGAAATCTGCCATGTCGCGATAAACGCCGGCGTTGATCATCTTCCGCCCGCCGCGATAGTGCAGCATCGACGGCGATGGAATCGTCATCTTCGGCGTCTTCGTGACATTCGCTTTCAGAAAGCGGAAGTGTTCGAGCATCGGGTGCGACTTGGAAAAATCGATCTTGCCGAAGATGCGCGGCGCTTCGGCTTTCGTTTGCACGCCGGCGAACTGGATTCCGTGATCGACGTGGACGAGCTCGACGCCGTCGAGCTTGCCGAGAAAATCATAGTGCCACCACGAGCGACGGAACTCGCCGTCGGTGATTCCCTGGAGGCCGACGTCTTCTTGCTTCTTGATGACCTTCTTGATTTCAGCGTCTTCGACCGCCTTCAGGTCTTCAGGCGATATCTGGCCGGCCTCGCGCTTCGCCCGCGCCTCCTTCAGCGCCGCGGGGCGCAAGAGCGAACCGACCTGATCGGCCCGGAATGGGGGCGGCGGATTTGCCATGTCTTATCAGCTCCAATGTGTTCAGTGCCGTGCGGGTTTCCGCTCCGCCACCCCGAGAAGAGACGCCATCGTCTCGGGGTTCGCGAGGAGTTCGCGGCTTTCTCCCTGATAGGCGATCATGCCGCGTTCGAGAACCATCGCGCGCTGGGTCAACGGCAGGATTTTTGTCGCACTCTGCTCGACAAGGATCACGGTCACGCCCTCGTCGCGGATCAGTGTTTGGATGAGCTTGAGCAACTCCTCGACGATGATCGGCGCAAGGCCCTCCAGCGGCTCGTCGAGCAGCAGCAGGCGCGGATCGAGAACCAACGCGCGCGCCATGGCGAGCATCTGCTGCTCGCCGCCCGAGAGCTGGTTGCCCATGTTGCGGCGGCGCTCTTCGAGGCGCGGGAACATTTTCCAGACGCGCTCCAACGTCCACTTGCCGTGACGAGTGACGGCAGTCAGGTTTTCCTCGACGCTCAGCGAGCGGAAAATGTTGCGCTCCTGCGGCACCCAGCCGACACCGGCATGAGCCCGCTGGTTGGGCTTCAGCCCGGTCACGTCGCGGCCGCCGATATGGATCGCGCCCGCGCGCCGCCGCGTCAGGCCGACAATGGAATTGATCAGCGTCGTCTTGCCGGTGCCGTTTCGCCCGAGCAGCGCCAGCGAGCCGCCTTCGGGAAGGCTGAAAGAGATGCCCGACAAGACGATCGCCTCGCCGTAGCCGGCGGAAAAGTCCTCGACGCGCAGCAGATCAGCCAAGCGCGCCTCCCGCATGCGGCTGCGAAAAGCCCTCCACATGGAGCTCGCCGAGATAAACCTGCCGCACGCGCGGATCGTTGACGATCTCGCTCGGGCTGCCTTCGACGAGCACGCCGCCGAGAACGAGAACGGTCAGCGATTTGGCGAAGCGAAAGACGAGGTCCATGTCGTGCTCGATGAGAACGAGCGCCATCTCGCCGGGAAGTGCGGCGACAACATCGAGGATTTGCTCGCGCTCCGATTCCGGAACGCCTGCCGCAGGCTCGTCGAGCAACAAGACTTTCGGCTCGGAGGCAACCGCGATGGCAATCTCGAGCAAGCGCTGCTTGCCGTAAGGCAGCGCGCCGACGCGCGCATGCATGACATCGCCGAGGGTCAGCCGCTGCAAGAGATCGGCAGCGGCGTTGGCAATGGATGTATCGGTTCCAACCGGCCGCAGAAAGCGGGCGGCAAGTCCCTTCGCCTGCGAGATCGCCAGCACGATCGTCTCGAGCGGCGTGAAATCGGCGAAGAGCTGATTGATCTGGAAGGTGCGGGCCAGACCTGCGCCGGCGCGCTTATGCGCCGGCCAGCGGGTTACGTCCGTGCCGTCGAGATAAACGGTGCCGGATGTCGGCGTCAGCACGCCGGACAGGAGGTTGACGAACGTGGTCTTGCCGGCGCCGTTCGGGCCGATCAGCGCGTGGCGCGCGCCGGCGGGAAGAGCGAAGGTGACGTTGTTCGTCGCGGTGAGCCCGCCGAAAGTCTTGTGCAGCGCTTTTGTTTCGAGAACGGGGGACATGACTTCAGGCATCGCCCATGCGGCGCCGGCCGAAGCGCTCCATCAGCGCTGCCATCAGGCCCATGATTCCGCCGCGTGCGAAGAGGACGAGTAATACCAGCGCGAGGCCGAGCCAAAAGCCCCAATATTCCGGCGTCGCACTCGCCAGCACATCGTACATCGCTTTGAATGCGATTGCGCCGATGAGCGCGCCATAAAGCGTGCCGACGCCGCCAAAGACCAGGATAAGCAACGCATCGGCGGAGCGCTCGAAGGACAGAACGTCGAGCGAAACGAATTGCGTCGTCTGCGCAAGCAACGCGCCGGCAATGCCGGCATAAGCCGCACCGACCGTGTAGATGACGACCAGCCGCCGCTCCACGGGAATACCGATCGCACGCGCGCGCGTCAGGTTGCCTTTGATTGCACGCAGTGACAGGCCGAACGGCGAATTGACCAGCGCACGCGCAATGAGAAACAAAACAAACAGCGTGCATAGGGAATAGAGATACGCATTGCGTCCATAAATATCGAAATCGAAGAGACCGAGGATCGGCGCCGGCATGACGCCTTGCAGACCGTCGGCGCCGCCGGTGATCCAATCGAGCTTGTTGCCGAGTTCCTGCACGATGAGCGCGACGCCGAGCGTCACCATGAGACGCGTTAGATCGGAGCCGCGCAGAACAAGGAAGCTTGAGAGAAAACCGACGAAGCCCGCGACAATCGCTGCGCCAACGAGACCGAGAAGCGGATCGCTCCAGGGAAATGTGCCCATGCCATGTTTGGCCATAAGGCCCGCCGTATAAGCGCCGAGCCCGAAGAACGCGCCCTGGCCCAAAGTGACGATGCCGGCAAATCCGAGGACGAGATCGATCGACAGCGCGAGCAGCGCCAGGATCACGATCTCGTTGAACAGGAGATAGCGGCTCGGCGCGATCCAGATGAGCGCGATGGCGAAAAGCCACAGCAGAAATTCCGGCCAGCGCCACCGCGCTTTCGCAACGAGCCGTGTGCCGGGATCGGCGGTTGCGACGCGCGTATCGGCGGCAAGGCTCGTCATGTCAGCGGCCGGTCACGCGGCCAAACAGGCCTTGCGGTCGGAAGATCAGGACAAGGACCATGATCGTGTAGATGATGAAGCCGCCAATCGCCGGGACGTAATATTTCCCCGCGACGTCGGCCACGCCAAGCAAGAGCGCCGATAAGAACGGTCCCGTGATGGTGGTCGTGCCGCCGACGGCAATGACAATCAAAAAGTAGATCATGTATTTCAAGGGAAATGTCGGATCGATATTGAAGAACGGCGTCGCCAGCGCGCCGCCAAGCCCGGCGAGACCTGATCCGATCGCGAATGTCAGCGCAAAAATCTTGCTGACATCGATGCCGAGCCCGCGCGCGACGCGCTGATCGTCGACCGAAGCGCGCAGCCGGCTGCCGAAACGGGTCTTTGTCAGAACGAGCTGCAAGCCGATCGTCAGAAGGCTGCAAAGGATGATAACAAACAGCCGGTAGTAACCGATGCTCGCGCCAAGAAACTCCAATCGCCCGTCGAGCGCGGGCGGCAGATTTACGATCTGCTGGTTGGCGCCCATGAAATAGTCAACCGCAGCAACCGACATGAAGATGAGGCCAAGTGAGAACAGCACTTGGTCGAGGTGGTTTTTGTCGTAGAGGCGGACATAGAGCGTGCGCTCGAGGGACGCGCCGAGCGCGGCGGTGACGATGAAAGCCGCCGGCAGGCTCCAAAAGAACGAAAGCCCCAGCCGATTCACCATGACGACAGTGATGTAACCGCCAGCCATGGCGAATGCGCCGTGCGCGAGATTGATGAAATTCATCAATCCGAGCGTGATCGACAATCCAACGGCCAGGATGAAGAGCAGAAGCCCGTAGGCGATGCCGTCGAACAGGATCGTCAGCACACGAGCGGCCTTTATTTCTTGCCGTGCAGCGGGTCCTTGACGTTGGGAACGGTGGCAAATTCTATGTTGTAGATCTGCCCGTCCTTTTTCTCGGCCTTGCGGATATAGACGTTCTGCACGATGTCGCGCGTGTCGGGATCGATCGAGATCGGCCCGCGCGGGCTCGTCCAGGACAGGCCTTTCATGGCGTCGAGAAGTTTCGTGCCGGTTGCGTCACCCCCGGTCTTCTCGAGCGCCTTGTAGATTAACCCGATCCCATCATAGCCGCCGACGGACATGAAGTTCGGGCGCATGTTCGGGTTAGCCTTCTCGAAATCGGCAACGTACTTCTTGTTTTCCGGGGAATCGTGCGCGGTCGAATAATTCATCGAGGTGATCATGCCGAGCACGACGTCGCCCATGCCATTGAGCTGCTCGTCATCGAGCACGTCGCCCGTGCCGATCACCTGGATGCCAGCCTCCTTGAATTGACGTTCCGAGACCTGCTTCATCAGGCTCGCACCAAAGCCAGACGGCACGAACAGGAACAGCGCGTCGGGCTTGAGGTCCTTCGCCTTCTGCAGGAATGGCGCAAATTCCGGGTTGCGCAGCGGCGCGCGCAGCGAATCGAGCACCTGTCCGCCGTCGGCGGTAAACTTCTCCTTGAACGCTTTTTCCGCATCGATGCCGGGGCCGTAATCGGAGACGAGCGTCACGACCTTTTTGATCCCATTCTTGGCGGCCCATTCGGCCATGGGCGTCGTGTTCTGCGGCAGCGTGAAGCTCGTGCGCACAAAGAAAGGCGATTGGTCGACGATCATCGATGTGCCGGCCGCCATGATCACGGCGGGCACTTTGGCCTGCGTCGCGATCGGACCTGCAGCAAGCGCCAGCGGAGTCAGGCCAAAGCCAGCGATCACAGCGACTTTGTC
>JAFAVH010000066.1 GCA_019242655.1 Methylobacteriaceae bacterium | reverse complement strand
GACCGGTCGCCCGGGTGTTTGCATCGCAACACTCGGTCCCGGCGCACTGAATTTCTCGACGGGAGCGGCATACGCGCATCTCGGCGCGATGCCGATGATCATCCTGACGGGCCAGAAGGGAATTCTGTCGTCGCGTCAGGCGAAATTCCAGATCGTCGATGTGATCAGCTCGATGCGGCCCTTGACCAAGATGGCGCGGCAGATCGTATCGGCGTCGTCGATCCCGGCGATTGTGCGTGACGCGTTCCGCATTGCTACGGAAGAACGTCCGGGACCGGTGCTCTTGGAATTGCCAGAGGATATTGCCTCCGAAGAGGCGGACGCTGAGATCGTGTCGACGCACCCGATCGAGCTACCGGTCGCGCAGCCGCAGGCGATCGAGCGCGCGGCGGACATGATCCTGAAAGCCAAGCGGCCATTGATCATGTTGGGCGCGGCTGCGAGCCGCCCGCGCTCGACAAGCGATCTCGGCGGCTTCGTCCTGCGCACGCGCATTCCCTTCTTCACGACGCAGATGGGCAAAGGCACGGTCGCGGGCGGCTCCAATCTCTATATGGGGACGGCAGCCTTGTCGGAGCGTGATTACGTGCACGAGGCGATCGACCGCGCCGACGTAATCATCGCGATCGGCCACGACACGGTAGAGAAGCCGCCCTTCATCATGGGACCGCGCGGGCCGAAGGTCATCCATGTCAGCTACACGCCCGCCAATGTCGAGCAGGTCTATTATCCCGATTGCGAGGTGGTCGGCGACCTCGGACCGAGCCTGAAGCTTCTTGCCGATAAGCTCGACGGCAAGCTGCCGAATGCCGGAGCGCTGGTGCCGTTGCGCGAAGGCATTCTCGAGCACATCACCGATCGCTCCAATGAGGATCGCTTTCCGGTTACGCCGCAACGTCTCGTGCGCGACGTCCGGCGCGTCATCCCGGAAAACGGCATCGTCTGTCTGGATAACGGCATGTACAAGATTTGGTTTGCGCGGAATTACCGCACGTATGTTCCCAATACGCTGCTGCTCGACAATGCGCTGGCGACAATGGGCGCGGGCTTGCCATCTGCGATGATGGCCGCGCTGCTTAATCCCAAGCGCCGCGTCATGGCTGTTTGCGGCGACGGCGGCTTCATGATGAACAGCCAGGAACTCGAGACGGCCGTTCGGCTCAAACTCAACCTCGTCGTTCTCATCCTCGAAGATCGCGCTTACGGAATGATCCGCTGGAAGCAGGCCGTAGATGATTTTCCGGACCACGGGATGACGTTCAACAATCCGGATTTTGTGCGCTATGCCGAGGCTTATGGCGCCAAAGGCCATCGTGTCGACGCCGTAGACAACCTCGTGCCGACGCTGGACAAGGCGTTCAATAGCGGCGGCGTGCATCTTGTCGCCGTGCCGATCGACTATTCCGAGAATACGCGCGTTTTGGTCCAGGAACTGCGGGCGAAGGTGAAGAATCCGGAACTTGAACCCGCCGAATAGAACCTTCAGAGCTGAGGTACGCGATGAATCCTTTTACGTTCCAGACCACATCCAACGTTCTGTTTGAAGCGGGCGCCGCTGCAAAGATTGCCGAGATTGTCGCGTCTTACGGCGCCAAGCGCGTGATGCTCGTCACTGACAAGGGTGTGCGTAACGCCGGTCTGACGCGCGGCGCCGAAGATGCGTTGGCGAAAGCCGGCGTTTCGCTCGCGATCTTCGAGGATGTGGTCGCCGACCCGCCGTCGCAAGTGATCGAAGCCGCGGCGAAACGGGCGCGTTCGGAAAAGATCGAGCTCGTCCTGTCGATCGGCGGCGGCTCAGCGCTCGATACCGCCAAACTCGTCGCCTATCTCGCCAAGAGCGATGAGCCGCTTGACGCGATCTACGGAGTCGGCCTCGCGAAAGGGCAGAGGCTGCCGCTTGTGCTTGCACCGACGACGGCCGGAACCGGATCGGAGGTGACGCCGATCTCGATCGTGACCACGCCGACGACAGAGAAGAAAGGCGTGGTGTCACCGAAGCTTCTGCCCGATTGGGCGGTGCTCGATCCTGAACTGACGCTCGGTCTGCCGCCCGCCGTGACGGCGGCAACCGGCATCGACGCAATGGTGCATGCGATCGAAGCTTATACGAGCCGCCACAAGAAGAACCCGATGTCGGATCAGCTGGCGCGCCAAGCGCTGAGTCTTCTTGCGGCAAACGTTAGAACCGCTTGCCGCGACGGCAAGAATATCGAAGCCCGTTCCAACATGCTGCTCGGCTCGATGCTCGCCGGGATGGCGTTTGCCAATGCGCCGGTCGCGGCGGTGCATGCCTTGGCCTATCCGATCGGCGCGCATTTCCATGTGCCGCACGGATTGTCCAACGCGCTCGTGTTGATGGGCGTCATGCGCTTCAATCTCGAGCATGCGCAAACGCCGTATGCCGAGTTGGCGCCGCTCGTCGATGCCAAAGCGGCAAGCCTCCAGCCAAAGCAGGCGGCTGCCCGCTTCGTCGATGCGCTTGCCGAGATTTGCCGCGATTGCGGCGTCCCCGATTCACTCGCAGCCGTCGGCGTGAAAGAGAAGGACTTGGAGCTTATTGCAACCGACGCGATGAAGCAGACACGGCTGCTCGTCAATAATCCGCGTGAATTGACCTATGCCGACGCGTTCGCGATCTATTCGGAAGCGCTCGATGGAAAAATCCGCCGCGCCGCTTGAACCGCGGCCGCGTAACTGAGTAGGAGGCCCTCATGGCTTCAGCAACGACGGAAGCGCAGAAGCCGATTCCATTCGACACCGGTCTGCTCGACAGATTAATGGATGAAGCCGGCCTCGACGTGATCGTCGCCACGTCCAAGCACAATGTCCAATATCTGCTCGGCGGCTATCGCTTCTTCTTCTACGAAACGATGGAGGCGATCGGCACCAGCCGCTATCTGCCGGCTTTTGTCTATCGCAAAGGCGAGCCCGAGCAGTCCGCCTATATCGGCTGCTCCATGGAAACGTGGGAGCGCGATCTCGGCCGGTTCTGGCCTCGCACGTTGGAGCTCGGCACCGTCGGTAGCCCGGCGACGGCGAAGCAAGTCGCCGCTCACGTCAAGCGCCTCAGCAACGGCATCCGCAGGATTGGAGTGGAATCCGCGTTCCTACCCGCCGATGCCGAGCAGGTGCTGCGCCGGGACCTCTCGAATGTTGAAATCGTAGATGCGGTCGTGCCGCTGGAGCGGCTGCGCGCGCGCAAGACACAACAAGAGATCGGGTATTTGCGCGAAGCCTCGGAGCGCGTCGTAGAGTCGATGCTCGCCACGTTCAAAGCATGCAAGCTTGGTATGACCAAGCACGACGTTGCGGAGACGCTGCGGCGCGAGGAGGTCAATCGCGGCTTGGTGTTCGACTATTGCCTGATTGCCGTCGGCGACAGCCATAATCGTGCGCCATCCGAGCAGCGCCTTGCCGCGGGCGATGTTATCTCGCTCGATTCAGGCGGCAATCATAAAGGCTATATCGGCGATCTCTGCCGCATGGGCATTATCGGCGGGCCCGATTCAGAGCTGACCGAGCTCTTGGGTTTCGTCGACGAGGTCCAGCTTGCCGCGCGCAACCCGATCAGAGCCGGTGCGCATGGCGGCGACATCATCGCCACCGGCGAGAAGCGCGTGCAGTCGTCGCCGCATCGCGCGTACACGCATTTCATGGCGCACGGCATGGGACTCGTCAGCCATGAGGCGCCGCGGCTCATGACGCTGCCGCGTCTCTCCTATACCGGTGACGATGGCGGGCGTCCGCTCGAAAGCGGCATGGTCATCTCCATCGAGACGACGATGACTCATCCGACACGTGGTTTCGTGAAACTCGAGGACACGGTGCTTGTCACCGAGAGCGGTTGCGAAGGACTGGGCGACACCGGACGCGGCTGGAATATTGCCGGTCGATAAACATGGGACAGCACTAAAGGCTTTTGCGGTTCTCTAAAGAACCACATCGAAGCGCGCCATAAGCGTGTCGCCCGCTTCGGCCGTTTGCATCAGAAGTTCGCGGCGGAACAAGCCATCGCTGCGGTTTCGCTTTTCGTTGGGAAAATAGAACTGCGTGGTCAGCACGCGGCTAGCGCCCGGCGCCTGGATTTTGACGTGGTAGTGCCGCGTGCGGCCGGGATAGATGCCGGGCAAGATCGTGCGAAACAGAAAGCGCCCCTCGTTATCGGTGAAGACGTGGCCGCGCAGGCGGAAGCCCGTATTGTCGTAGTCGCCGCTGCTGTCGGCGTGCCAGAGATCGACGAGTGCGCCAGCAATGCGCATGCATGCATGCGTCAAGACATAGCCGGATAGTTCGACCGGCTGGCCCGCAATGCCGGGCTCGCGGAGATCACTGCGCTGTGGTGACCGGGGCCTGAAGTAGGGTCCCTCGGTTTCGGCAAGCGTCGGCTCGTCATGGTCGTGACAGGCCGGCGTCGGGGCGAGACCTTGCTGAGCGGATGCGGCGTCGTTCGTCAGGATGAGACCGGCTACACTGCACGCGCCGGCCGTCAGAACCCCGCGGCGAGAAAACGGTTGGTTAGCCAGGTTCATGCGCATGTTCTGTACCTATGCCGGGCGGATGCCGGAACAACCTGCCGCGCTGCCGGCCCCCCGGCGCGGAACCAAAGCTCAGCTTGCGAATTGTCAAGCTGAGAGGTTTGGAGAGTGCCATGCCGAGGAAAGCTCTTGTCGTATCGGTTTCGTCCCTCGCCGTCGCAGCCTGCGCGTTGGCGTCGCTGGCTCTTTTGCGCGGCACTGGCGCCTTGGCCGAACCCGCGGCGAGCTATCCGAGCGTCAGCACGCAATTGTTCGACGCCACTCCGATCGGGGGCGAAGCTCGCACTCTTGCTCCCCACAGCGGCAGCCGGCAGGCAAGTGACATCAACCAATCGGTGAAAGCACAGATTTTCGATCCGGAGGTGTTCGGCGGCGTCCGCTCCAAATTCTCCGGCACCAGGGCGGTCGTCGGAAATTCGGATGGCAGCCAATCGACGATCGAGGGGCGCAGTGTCGGCCTCCCGCTTCAGGTGGCGCCTGTCTCGGCACCCGTCAGGAAGATGTCTCCGGCGCCGCAGGAATGCGAACCGCGGCCCTCGGCCCGGACGCTCGAGCCGCAAATCGGCAGCCTGGAGCAAAATTACCTCGCCGGCTAAGGGCCTGTTGCGCGCGCGATCGGTCTCCACGAGCGCCATTGGTTGCTCGTGATCCGATTTTTAGTCTTTCCCTGTCCGCCCTTTTCCGTGCGCTCGATTCAGGCTCTAGTGCACGCCGACGTGGCGGGGACGCAGCATGAGTTTGGCGGCAGCAGAGCAAGAGGCGCCGATTGGTGCGTGGTTCGATCCGCTGGATGCGGCCTATCTTGAAGATCCTTACCCCTATTTGACCGAAGCCCGGCGGGCAGCGCCGGTATTCTTTGCCGATTCAATCGACCACTGGGTCGTGACCCGTCATCGCGACATCAAGCAGATTTTTCGCGATCCGCCGACCTTCTCCGCGGTGAACGCGAACGCGCCACTGCGCCCACCTTGTCCGATGGCGGCAAAGGCGTTGGAAGACGGCAACTGGCGTGCCGTGCCGACTCTCGCCAACGTTGATCCTCCGGCCCATACCCGCGTGCGACGCATCGCCAATATCGCGTTTACGCCGAAGCGCGTTGCCGACATGGAAAGCTTCGTACGCGAGCTCACGGTGCGCTTTTGCAAAGAGCGGCTGCGCGACGGACACGCCGATCTCGTTGCCGATCTCGCCTGGGAATTGCCGGTTCTGGTACTTTTCCGCATTCTTGGGGTCGACGATCGCGAAGTGCCGCGAGTTAAAGAGGGTTCGTGGAACCGCATCCTGTTCATCTACGGACGCCCATCCGAGAGCGAGCAGGTGAAGGCGGCGCACGGAATGGCGCGGTTCTGGTCGATCGCCGAATCGCTCGTCGAAGCACGCGCGAGAGAACCGCGCGACGACTTCGTCTCGACGCTCGTCCATACCGCTGATGCGGAAGGCAAAACGCTCACACGCGAGCAAGCTGCAACCGTCGTGCTCAATCTGCTCTTTGCCGGTCACGAGACGACGACGGGACTGCTCGGCAACATGTTCAATCGTCTCCTTGCCGACCGGCAGGCGTGGAGCGACATCGTTGCCGATCGTTCGCTCATCCCAAACGCCGTGGAGGAAATCCTGCGCTTTGATTCGTCGGTCATCGCGTGGCGACGCCGCACGACGCGCGCCACCGACGTCGGCGGTGTGCGGGTGCCGCAAGGCGCCAACCTGCTAATGATGCTTGGCGCGGCCAATCGCGATCCGGACGTCTTTGCCGATCCCGACCGCCTCGACATCCGTCGTGCCAATGCACGCGAGCATCTGTCGTTTGGCAACGGCGCGCATCTGTGTCTTGGTGCGCCGCTCGCCCGGTTGCAGGCGCGTGTCGTTATGGAAGAAGTATCGTCGCGACTTCCGAGCCTGCGCCTCGCAGCAGACGCGAAGCCGACGTTCGCGCCGAACGTTTCATTTCGCGGTCCGCTGTCCCTGGGGGTTGTCTGGGACGCATAGCGCCGAGGCAAGCAACAAAAAGCATTACGGGGAGGAATGATGGTAAGGACGTTCGCGACTGCCGCTCTCATGAGCGCCTGCGCCGTGGTTTACGCTCACGCGGAAGCCGGAAAGATCAAGATCGGTTACGTCAACACGTTTAGCGGTCCGAACGCCTTTATCGGCAATGACGAAAAAGACGGATTTGAACTCGCTCTCGATCATCTCGGCCGCAAGATGGGCAATCTCGATGTGCAGATGATCTATGAGGACGACCAGATCAAGCCGGAAGTCGGCAGGCAGGTGACGGAGAAACTGCTTCAGTCCGACAAAGTCGACGTCGTAACCGGATACAATTGGTCGAACGTGCTTTTGGCCTCAGTGAAGCCTGCCGTCGACGCAAAGACGTTCATCATCAGCGGCAATGCTGGCCCCTCGCAGCTTGCAGGCGAAGCCTGTTCGCCGTGGTTCTTTTCGGCTTCCTGGCAGAACGATCAGACGCCGATGGCGCTTGGCGAATTGCTGAACCAGCGCGGCGTCAAGAAGCTGTTCGTGCTGGCGCCGAACTACGCCGCCGGCAAGGACATGGCGGCAGGCGTGAAGAAAACATTCAAAGGCGAGGTCGTCGGCGAGGAATATACGCGTTGGCCTGGCCAGGTCGATTTCTCAACCGAGCTCTCGAAGGTGCGCTCGGTCAAGCCGGACGCGGTGTGGGTGTTCTATCCCGGGCAAGCCGGTGCGCAATTCATTCAGCAATATTCGCAGGCGGGGCTGCTCGGACAGATTCCGATCTATAGTTCCTTCACCGTCGATGCCCTTACGCTGCCGCAGTTGAAGGAACTTGCCCTTGGCCATGTCAGCACCCAAGAATGGGTGCAGGACCTGGACAATCCCACCAACAAGAAATTCGTCGCTGATTTCCGCAAGAAATACGGCCGGTATCCCTCATATTATTCCGCACAGAATTATGACGCCGCGATGCTGATTGCGAGCGCGGTCGTTGCGACGGCCGGCAAGCTAGACGACAAGGATGCTTTCCGTGCCGCCTTGGAGAAGGCGAATTTTCAGTCCGTCCGTGGGAAATTCCGCTACAACAGCAATCATTTTCCAATCCAGGATTTTTACGCCCAAGAGGTCGTCAAGGATCCGCAAGGAGACTATACGATGAAGACGATCGGCACCGTCTTCACCGACATGAAGGATGTCTTCTACGAGAAATGCGCGATGAAGTAGGCGCGGGGGCGCTCATTCTTTTGGCACGCTGCTTACAATCCTCATGTCGCTTCTGATCGAGCAGACGCTCAACGGCGTACAGCTGGCGCTGCTCTTGTTTCTTGTCGCCGCGGGCCTTACGCTCGTCTTCGGCATCATGGACTTCATGAATTTGAGCCACGGCTCGCTTTTCATGATGGGCGCTTATTTTGCCGCGACTTTTGTGGCTTTGACCGGCAGTTTCATCGTCGGTGGACTGCTGGCAATCGCGTGCACTGCGCTCCTCGGTCTCGCCATTGAAGCGATCTGGTTGCGACCTTTGTTCGGGCGCGGCCATCTCGATCAGGTTCTCGGCACGTTCGGCCTCGTGCTGTTCTTCAACGATTTCGTGCGGCTGGTGTGGGGCGCGGCGGGACGTACGCTCGCGGTGCCGCAATTCCTTGCCGGGCACATCACTTTGGGGCCGGCGCTCACCTATCCGGTTTACCGGCTTGTGCTCATCGGTGTTGGTCTTGTTGTCGCGGCGGGACTTTATCTGCTCGTGCAGCGCACCAAGACCGGCATGATCATTCGTGCCGCGGCGTCGGATCGCGACATGGCGGGCGCGATCGGTGCGAACGTCACGCTTGTTTCCACGTTTGTCTTCGGCCTTGGCGCAGCGCTCGCGGGTCTTGCCGGCCTCTTCGCTGCGCCGCTGCTGACGGTGCAGATCGGCATGGGCGACAATATTTTGATCCTCGCGCTTGTCATCATCGTTATCGGCGGCCTCGGCTCCATTCGCGGCGCGTTCCTCGCCGCTTTGATCGTCGGCTTGATCGATGCGCTCGGGCGCGCCTATCTGCCGGAGCTTCTGCGTCTCGTTCTGTCGCCGGTTGCGGCCTCCACCGCGGCGGGCGCGCTGTCGTCCGTGGCAATCTACATCCTGCTTGCCTTCGTTCTCCTCGTGAAACCGCAGGGACTGTTTCCGGCGCGAGGCGCGCGTTGAAGCGACCTTCGCCGCGGCTTCTGCTTGCCTGCGTGCTCTTTATCCTTCTGGCCTTGGCGCCGATTCTGGCCTCCATCGTCGGCAACGATTATCCGCTCATCGTTCTCACCCGTGTCGTCATCCTCGCGACCGCTGCTGTCAGCCTCGATCTGATCCTCGGTTATGGCGGCATGGTCAGTCTCGGGCATGCCGCGTTTCTCGGCATCGGCGCATATGCAGTCGGCATCATGACGGCCGAAGACGTCACATCCGGCTTCGTGCAATGGCCGCTCGCCATTCTCGCTGCGGCGATCGCGGCGTTTGTCATCGGCGCGCTCAGTCTGCGCACGCGCGGTGTGTATTTCATCCTCGTGACGCTCGCCTTTGCGCAAATGGTGTATTTTGTCGGCGTCGGATTGGACGCGTATGGCGGCGAGGACGGGCTTGTCATCCCAACGCGCAGTCGATTCGGAATCCTCAATCTGGCCAATCGCACGACTTTCTACTTCATTTGCCTTGCGTGTCTCGTTGCGACGGTCGCATTGGTCGCGCATCTCGCGCGCACACGCTTCGGCCTCGTCCTGCGCGGCGCGGCGTTGAACGAGCGGCGTATGCGCGCGCTCGGTTTCCCGGTCTACCGTTACCGGCTTGCCGCTTTCGTCATCGCCGGCGCTTTATGCGGGCTCGCCGGCATTCTGCTCGCCAACCACAGTGAATTCGTCAGCCCCAGCATCATGAATTGGGGCCGCTCGGCCGATCTCATCATAATGGTGGTCCTCGGCGGCATGGGCAGCGCGATCGGGCCGCTCATCGGGGCTATGGTGTTCATGCTGGCCGAGGAGACTTTGTCGCATCTCACCACCTATTGGCAGCTCATCTTCGGTCCGTTGATCCTCATCTTCGTCCGCTTCGCCCGCTCCGGCCTGATCGGCCTCTTTCCCGAGCGCAGCGGCGATGGCTGATCCGCCGCTCCTCAACGTCGAACGGCTCGTGAAGCGCTTCGGCGGTCTCCTCGCGACCGATCACGTCGACCTCGATGTCGCGAGTGGCGAGACGCATGCGCTGATCGGGCCGAACGGCGCGGGCAAGACAACCTTCATCGCGCAAATACAAGGCGAGCTTTCGTCCGACGAAGGCGCGATCGTCTTCGCCGGTCGCGATATCGCGCGCGAGCCCGCATGGCGGCGCGCGCTGCAGGGACTGGCGCGCTCGTTCCAGATGACGTCGATCTTCCCGCAATCTACCGCTTTGACCAATGTCGTGCTCGCCGTGCAGGCACAGGCGGGCCACAGTTTTCGCTTCGGCCGGCCGGCGCTGAACGATGCCGAGCTTACCGGGCCTGCGCACGCCGCGCTTGCGGCAATCGGCCTCGACGCCCGCGCGCATGTGCGCGCCGTCGCGCTCTCACATGGCGAGCAGCGGCAACTCGAACTCGCGATGGCGCTGGCGATGCGCCCGAAGCTCTTGCTATTGGACGAGCCGATGGCCGGAATGGGCCGGCAGGATACGGCGCGGATGACCGAGATTCTCTGCAAGCTCAAGACGCAATATTCGATGCTGCTTGTCGAGCACGATATGTCTGCCGTCGAGGCGCTTGCCGATCGCGTCAGCGTGCTCGTCGCTGGGCGTGTTGTCGCCAGCGGCTCGTTCGCGCACATTCGCGCCGACGCGCAGGTGCG
>JAFAVH010000045.1 GCA_019242655.1 Methylobacteriaceae bacterium | reverse complement strand
AATTCTGGATTATCTGGGCGACTATGATAATAATCCTATATGACCAACGACGACCTCCTCTCCCGCCGGCCACGTACGCGGCTCTCCCTCTCGGAAGCCGGCATGAGCCGGCTGCGCGACCTCTATTACGACCGCGACGTGCCGATGACGGCGATCGCCAAGACCCTCAACATCTCGACCTCGACGCTCTATCACTGGATCGCCGAGATGGACTGGCCGCGCCGCTCCGCGACCTTCCCGATCCGCACGCAGCCGCACCGGGCGGCGGTGGGGAAGTCCATCACCCGACCGGCTCCGGTGAGCCCGCAGCGCCCTTCGATCCCGACAAGCTGGCGTTCGACGTCGCAGTCGCGGCGAGGAACGAGCTCGCGGCGATGGGCGATGTCTCGGGGCTGATGAGCCAAAGCATGTCTCTCTTGGAGCGCAAGCGGCGCGCCGACATCATCGCCTCGCTGTCGCGTTCGATCCAGCGCATCGACAAGAGCTTTGAGGCGCGCACCGAGCGCGAGGCCCTGAAGCGTCTGGTGAAAAAGCAGCAGGACAAGATTTACGCGCTGGAGAATGCCGGCATGATCGAGGCGCAGAAGCTGACGCTCGCCGCGCTGAAGCAGGAATTCGCTGCCGTAAGCAACGGACAGGCCCAATCGGGACCGCGCAAGGCGGAGCGCTGATCGCCGCAGCGCACCCCTCCCTCCCGGGCCGCGCCGGCCTATATCTCTGCAAAGCCACAGGCGCAGGAAGCCACGGCGGCCGGCTTCGAGCGCGCCGTGCCGGTCGAGAGGAGCGGGAGCAAGCCCCATGACGAATTTCCATGTCATCGCCGGCCCAAAGGGCGTGCCCGAATATCCGGTCATTCGCCATATCGGTCTCGACGACATCACTGAAGCCCTGCGGCAAGGCGTCAACGACTTCGTCAGCCAGCCCTCGCACCTCGTCTTCATTGGGCTGATCTACCCGATCGTCGGGTTCATCCTTGCCTACTGGGCCTCGAACGCCGATCTACTGCCGCTGCTCTATCCCCTGATGTCGGGCTTTGCGCTCATCGGCCCGTTCGCGGCGATCGGGCTCTACGAGATCAGCCGCCGGCGCGAGGCCGGCCTCGACACGTCATGGCGGCATGCCTTCGATGTCCTGCGCTCGCCGTCGCTGCCGGCGATCATCGCGGTCGGCGTCGCGCTGTTGGTGATTTTCGTCGCCTGGCTGACGACCGCGCATGCGCTCTACACGTGGCTGTTCCAGCCGCAGGGAGCGGTGACGCTGCAGCAATTCTTCAACGACATTTTGCACACCTCGCGCGGCCACATGCTGATCCTCATCGGCAATGTCGTCGGCTTCGTCTTTGCCGCGGCGGCGTTCTGCGTCAGCGCCGTGTCGTTTCCGCTTCTGCTCGACCGCGGTGTCGGCGCCGGCGTCGCCGTGGCGACATCCATTCGTGCGGTCGTCGACAATATCGGGCCGATGATCGTGTGGGGCCTCATCATCACGGCCGGGCTTGCCGTCGGCTTTATCACGCTTTTCGTCGGACTTGCCGTGATCATGCCGGTGCTCGGCCATGCGACATGGCATCTCTATCGAAAGCTCGTGCAGCCGGTTGCGGCGTAAGCTCAAGCTGACACAAATCGTCCACGCAAATCACAGAGCGCATCTTTCGTCGGATGCGCGGAACTTCATGTAAGCGTCATCTGTTGCTAATCTGGCAGCGCGCGCTGCTTCGAGCGTGCTGCAATATGTGGTATAAGCGAAGGCCAGGAGGTCTCATGACTCCACCGGCGCAGTGTGGCCGCGAAAATCGCTGAGGCATCCGCCCCGGGCCTTGGTGTAGCGGCGAAATCGCGGGACGGCATACCGGAGAGAGAACCCGTGTGCCCACGCGAGTCATGATGACGCGAGCGATAGCTCTAGGGCGTCTAAAGGGCTCTCTCCGGTTCCGCTTTTCTGATCGCGATGTATTTGTATTTTGCGGGTGAGCCGCAGCCATTTTGTGGGCCGCGGCGTTGTTTCCCTCAGCAATGGGAGACTGCAATGGCGAAAATTACCAGCAACGAGCGCAACAACCTGCCCGACGACAAATTCGCCTTGCCAGGCCACAAATATCCCGTGGAAGACGCCGCGCATGCGCGCAATGCGAAAGCCCGCGCAGCGCAACAGGTGAAGGCGGGAAATCTGTCAGAGTCTGACGAGAAAAAGGTCGACGCGAAGGCCAACAAGGTTTTGAAGAAAAGCTGAGACCGTCTCTCACTGGTATCTGCTTCTCGTTTGGCGAAGCCTCGACGAGAAGGTGGTGCGGTCGAGAGGACTCGAACCTCCACTGGTTGCCCAACTAGCACCTCAAGCTAGCGCGTCTACCAATTCCGCCACGACCGCATGCGGGGGCAGGGGTGCCTGCCGGAGCGCGCCCGTCTAACAGCTGGGTCCCGGCCTGACAAGGAGCACGACCTCTTGCAGCGCCGCCTCTTGTGAGGGACGCGGCAGATGCGCAGATTGCGCGTCATGTACGCGCGCGCGCAAAAACGCGATGATCTCGCCTTTGACTTTCGGCCCGCGGCGGGTTCGCCGCCGGTCGAGTGGATCGTCGCCGAAGGGCTGACCGGCTACGACGCGGCGGTTGCCGAGATGGAAGCGCGCGCCGATGCGATTGCGGCGGGCGCAGGGCGCGAGCGCGTCTGGCTCGTCGAGCATCCGCCGCTCTATACGTCCGGCACGTCGGGCCGCGACGCCGATCTGCGCCATCCGCACTTTCCCGTGCATCGCACCGGCCGCGGTGGGCAGGCGACGTATCACGGGCCCGGCCAGCGCGTCGCCTATGTCATGCTCGACCTCAGGCGCCGGCGGCAGGACGTGCGCGCCTTTGTCGCCGCGCTCGAAGCCTGGATCATCGCGACGCTCGCCGGTTTCAACATTCGCGGCGAGCGGCGCGAGGATCGTGTCGGCGTCTGGGTGGCGCGGCCCGAAAAAGCGCCGGGCCTTTCAGGAGAGGGCGCGGAGGATAAGATTGCAGCCATCGGCATTCGCGTGCGGCGCTGGGTGACATTCCACGGCATCGCGCTCAACGTCGAGCCGGATCTCTTGCATTTCTCTGGGATCGTGCCGTGTGGCGTCAGCGCCGCGCATCTCGGCGTCACATCGCTCGTCGATCTCGGTCTGCCGGTGACAATGCCCGAATTGGACGCGGTGCTGCGCCGCGAATTTGAGGCGATCTTCGGCGCGACGGAGCTCGAGAGCGCTGTCAGGGCAGCGCGGTTTCTCGCGCTTCCGGCGGAGTGACGAGCCCGCGCGTCAGCGCCACCGCGCCGACCCCGCACGCCCAGCCCAAAAACGTGCCGGGAATGATGTCGCCGATAAAATGATAATTCGATGCGACAAGCCCGAGGGCGACGGCAAAGATGAGTGCCGCCCAGAGCCATCGCCACAGACGCGGCGCCAGCAGCCACAACGCCGTGCAGGGCGCGGTGATCACGGCCATGTGGCCCGAGGGAAGTGACATCCAGCCCTTGCCGCCATGAAGCGGCTCGAAGCGATAAATGCCGTCGTGAATCCAGGATGGGTTCTTGTCGGTCCATGTCTCCGGCCATGTCCGGCCGAACAAGAGTTTCAGCTGATCCTTGAACAGAATAGCGATCAGCACCGCAATACATACTGCGATGACGGCGCGGCCGAACGGCCCGGGACGCCAGCCGAACACCGCCGCGATTGCCACGCCGATAAGTGTGATCGACGCCGTCGGCAGGAAAGGATCGATGATGTGCGTGAGCCATTCGAGCGGCGCCGGCCGCTGCAGGACCGCGTGCGACCAGGTTGCCACTGCGCGATCGACAAAGAGGATCGAGAGAATCGTCGAAACGACACAGGCGACGAAAGTACCGAAATACAAACGCGCCAGATGACTTTGCTCTTTCGTCATCTAGGCCCTCCGCAAAATCTCGAAACCGGTGCGCGTCCCGAGATCGCTCTCGTTCGCCTCGTCGGTCGCGACATTGTCGACGCGTGCGCCAGCCGGTCCGCGCCGGCACATCTCAATCATCTCCGCAACGACCGTATCATCGCCGGCGATCACCGCCTCGACGCTGCCGTCGCTACGATTGCGCACCCAGCCTTTGAGGCCGCGACGCCCCGCCTCATTCGCGACGAAGCCACGGAAACTTACGCCTTGCACGCGGCCCGTGATCCGGAGGCGGAGGATTTTCTGCGCCATCTATTCGACCTGGATGTTGTCGATGAGCCGCGTCGCGCCAAGCCGCGCGGCGACAAGCAGGCGGATCGGACCTTCGTCGCGATCGGCGATTCGCGTTAAGGTCTCGGCATGACGCGCTTCAAGATAATCGATCTCGAAACCGACGCCGGCCACGATCTCGGTTGCGCCAAGCATCGCCTCGCCAATACGATCGCCGGCTTTGATGCGCGACGCCGCCTCGCGCAAAGCGCGATAGAGCGCGGTCGCGCGCGTGCGCTCCTCGCGCGAAAGATAGACATTGCGCGACGACATCGCCAATCCGTCTGGCTCGCGCAATGTCGGTGCGCCGACGATCCGCGTCGGGATATCAAGATCGGCGGCCATTCGCTTGACGACCAACAGCTGCTGGTAATCTTTCTGGCCGAACATCGCGATGTCAGCCTGCGCCTGGATCAGAAGCTTGGCGACGATTGTCGCAACGCCAGCAAAATGCGTTGG
>JAFAVH010000190.1 GCA_019242655.1 Methylobacteriaceae bacterium | reverse complement strand
CGCCGCTGCTCGACAAGCGCACGCGCGAGCGGCTTCACGAAAGGCCGCTGCGGCAGCAGGATCTCGATAGGGTCGCTCACGCCCTCATTGTTGCCTTCGTCGCGCGCATGCAGTGTCATGGTGACGCGTGCGCCGGCCCAGGCGTTTTCCGAAAGGTCGGCAGTGGTCGTTGCGTCGCCGAGCCCGCCCGGCCCGGAGGGCAGCGCCAGGCCGACGCGTGGCGGATCGACAAGGTGGCGACCCGTCACCGGCTTGTCGCGCAGGATCGGGTTGTCGAACTTGGCCTCGGCGCCGATCACGCCGTAATCGTCGTCGATCTTGTAGGCGAGGCTGAGCGTGCCGCGGACGTTCGGCTTCGGCTGCTCCTTCAGTTCGATCGTCGGCGGGTGATCCGGGATCGCGGCGATATCGAAGGCGCCGAGCACGCTCCCGGATTGGCGCAGGATCAGGTGAGAATCGCCTTTGAGGGTCAGGCGCGTTTCGCCGGCTGCCTGCCGCGTTGTGGGGCCGGACTTCGTCTCCGGCCCTTTTTCGGCGGGCTCGAGCGCGCCCTGGCTTTCGATCGCGACGGCGCCGGGGTCGGAGGCGCGGATGACTATGGTCGAGCCGATCGGGGCGGAGAGGCCCGCCGCATGGGTCGCCGACTCGGCGGCGCGGCCGATCTGCAGCATCAGTGGCGGTTTGCCGGTATAGGGCGGCGGATCGATCCAGGCGTCGACGCGCACGCCGGGTGCGGCGGGCCCGGCCATCCGCCAATCGAAGGCGGCCGCGACACGCGCATAGCGCTCCGGTCCAGCGATGATCGCCGTGGCCATGACGAGGACCAATGCCGCGGCACGAAGGGCGTAGCGGTCGCGCTGCGGCACGCGCGGCGAGGGCGCCGCTACTTTCAGCCGGGCGATGTCGGCTTCGAGCCGCTTGCGGTGGACAGCCCAAAGCGCCTGCGTCGTCGGGTCGTTCGAGCGGTTGGCGAGCGTATCCTCGAGCGCGGAGGCAGGCCGGTGCAGCACGCCGGAATCGTGATCGAGGCGCGCCAGCGCTTCGCTGCGGGTCGGCCAGCGCAATTGCGCCTCGCGCCAGAGCGCATAGACGATCGCGAGGGCAAAGACCGCCAGGCCCGCAATCCGCCCGCCGTGCGGCAAGACCTGCCAGGTGCCGGCCCACGACACCGCCAGAAACAAGCCGATGATTGTGAGGACCGGCGCCGCGGCGCGCCAGATATGCTCCCACGCGAGCGCCGCCCGCGCCGCCGAGACGAGGCGCTGCAGCCGGCGCTGGCCAGCCTCCTCCCGCCCGGGCACCTGTTGATCGTTCACGCCGCTCTCCGGGCCCCCTGCCGCAGATAGAGCAGCGGGCGGGAATTCTCACCCTGCGCCGGGCTGCCCTGCAAAAGGCCTACCATCGTGCGGAGCCTTCTAGCAGATTGCGGCTATCTTGTAGCGGGCCGCGGGGTCGCGTTCCCAGCTTGTTTTTGCCGCCATTCCTCGAGACTTTCCGGCGTGTCGATGTCGGCGCCGGCGGCGTCGCCCGCGACCGCAATCTCTACGACCTGAATGCCGGGGTCTTGGAGGAGGCGGCGCGCGCCTTCGTCGCCGGTAAGGTGCGCGACCCCGGGAAACAGCGAACGCGCGAGCAGGACAGGATTGCCGCGCCGGCCTTGCGTCACGGGGACGATCGCGTCGGCCGCCGGGTGTCGTTCGAAATGCCGGATCAGGTCGTCGATCAGACCGGCCGAAATGAGCGGCATATCGCCGAGAAGGACGATCGCGCCTGCAGCGTTCTGGGGAACAGCGGCGACGCCGGTGCGTAGCGAACTCGCGAGGCCGCTCGCATAGTCTTTGTTGTGCACGAACGTAATTGGTAGGCCGGCAAGCGCGCCTTGCACGAGGTCCCGTGCATGTCCCGTCACCACGAATAAGGGGCTCGCGCGCGAGCCGAGTGCCGCGTCCGCGACATGGCGCACGAGCGGCTTGTTATTGAGTTCGGCGACAAGTTTTGTCGTGCCTTGCTTATCACCGGCAAAGCGCGTGCTGCGCCCCGCCGCCAGAATCACTGCGGCCACAGGGCCCGCAATGTCACTCATCGCCGTTGTCGGTGTCTGGCTGCGTTGCTTCGCCGCCGCGCGGCTGTGGCCGCGACACGATCTCCATCAACAAGCCGCCGGCGCCCATGCGGCGGATGTCCTGCGCGGTCACCGGCACATCGGCGAGCAGCCGATCGAGCACCCAGTCGAAACCGTTCTCTTTCGGCGAGCGTGCGCAGCCGGGCGCGCCGAGCACCGTCTTGCCGGACCGGCTCTTGCCGAGGAGCAAGAGATTGCCGGGATCGACCGGCATGCCGAATTGCTCGATCTTGCCGCCGGCGGTTTCGATTGCCGCCGGTATCACGTCGCGGCGATCGGTGATCGCGGACGCGCCGAAGACGATGACGAGATCGGAATCCGGCTCGACCTGATCGATCGCCTCCGCAAGCGCCTGCGTCTCGTGCGGCACTTCGCGATCGCTGCCAAGCGACGCGCCGGAATGCGAGAGACGTTCGCCCAAGACGCGGATCGTCTTCTTCACCGTCGAGGGTTTCAGACCCGGCAAGAGCGTCGAGACGACACCGACGCGAAGGCCGCGGAACGGCGCAACGGCGATCTTGAATCCGTTCGCGGCGGCGATCGCTTGGGAAAGCGCCGGCTCCGGCACGGCAAACGGAATGATCTTCACCGTTCCGATCATCTCGCCTTCGACAACGCGGCGCATCGGCGGCAATGTCGCGAGCGTAATGCGTTCGTCGCCCGCGTTGATGCGATCGATTGCATTCGCGTCGGCGATGAGGATGCCGGCCGTCTTGGCAAACAAATTGGCGCGGCCGGTGAACGGATTGTCGACGCGCACATGATCGCCGGCAACTTCCTGCGCGAGGCGCAGCGCCGCTTTATCCTCGCCGACGTCGCCCGGCTCGAGCTCAGCTATCGTCACCGTGTCGACACCCGCCTCGCGCAGTGACGCGATCTCGGGCGCGCCGAGCCGGTCGCCTTTGCGCAAGGTCAGGCCGGGCTGGCGGATTGCGTGGGCAACGATTCCGCCGATCGCGTCGGAAACGGCGACCGGACCGAATTTCAAGCGGCGCGATCCTTTTCGCTGCGCAGCGGCTTCTTGCGGAGCGAGAGCACGATCTCGCCGAGGATCGACACCGCGATCTCTGCCGGACTGACCGCGCCGACATCGAGGCCGATCGGCGCGTGAATGCGCGCGGCGTGCGCGCTCAAACCGGCTGCGGCGAGTCGCTCCAGCCGTTTGCCATGCGTTTTGCGCGAGCCGAGCGCGCCGACATAGAAGCACTCGGCTTCGAGAGCGAGGTTGAGCGCGGGATCGTCGATCTTCGGATCGTGCGTGAGCAGCGCGATCGCGGTATAGCGATCGAGCCCGAGCTCGGGCAGCACCTTGTCCGGCCATTCCGCGATGACACGCACGTCGGGAAAGCGCTCCGGCGTCGCAAACGCGGTGCGCGGATCGACGATCGTCACGTCGAAGCCGGCGAGTTTCGCCATCGGCGCAAGCGCCTGGCTGATATGAACCGCGCCGATCGCGATCAGCCGCGCCGGCGGCGCCTGCACGGTGAGGAAATAGCGCTTTCCGCCGGATTCGATCGTGCCGCTCTTGCCCATGCGCAGCCGCTCGTCGAGCGCATCGGCAAGCGGATCGCGCTGGATATCGGCGGCGCGCACCAGGCGCTGATCGCCGTCTGCAAGATCGGTGACGAGCACCGCCGCGCGGCGCGCCTTGCGCTCTTCGTTGAGCGCGGTGAGCAGATCGAGACGCATTCAGTCGACCTTCTCGACATAGACGGCGATGCGGCCGCCGCAGGAAAGTCCGGCGCGCCAGGCGGTCTCGTCGGCGACGCCGAATTCCAGCATTTTCGGCTTGCCCGCCTCGATCACGTCGAGTGCCTCGGTGACGACCTCGCCTTCAACGCAGCCGCCCGACACAGAGCCGAGGAAGTTGCCGTCTTCGTCGATGACGAGATGGCTGCCGACCGGGCGCGGCGCCGAGCCCCACGTGTCGACGACGGTCGCAATGGCAACTGCTTTGCCTTCTTTGCGCCAGTCCTCGGCTTTGGCGAGAATGTCTTCGTCGGTTGTGAGCATCGCATAACCCTCGATTTACGCCGCGCGTTTCAGCCACAGCTTCGGATCGGCGCGGCCGAGCGAACCTTCGTGGCCGAGCGCCTCGACGAGTTCGCCCATCGAGCGAAGATTATGGATCGGCAGGAACTCGTCGACAAACGGCAGGATGGCGCGAATAGCGGATGCCGTGGCTTCGAAATCCGCATAGCGCAAGAGCGGATTGACCCAGATGAGGCGCCGGCAGGACTTGCGCAAGCGCTCGAGTTCGCGCGGCAGGTCGTCCAGACCCTCGCGCTCGAGGCCGTCGGTAAAGAGCAGGACAATCGCGCCCTGGCCGAGCACGCGCCGCGACCAGTCGCGGTTGAACGCATGCAGCGAGGCGGCGATGCGCGTGCCGCCCGACCAATCCTTCACGCCGGCCGAGCATTTCGCCAGCGCCTCGTCGATGTCCTTCGATTGCAGGGCGCGGGTGATGTTGGTGAGCCGCGTGCCGAACAGGAAGGTCGAGACGCGGCGGCGCTGCTCCGTCAGCGCATGCAGGAAATGCAGGAAGATGCGCGTGTAATCGCTCATCGAACCGGAAATGTCGCAGATGGCGACGATCGGCCGGTGCCGCTCGGCCGGTTCGCGGAAGGCGAGCGAGATCGACGCGCCGCCGGCGCGTAGCGAGCCGCGCATCATCCGGCGCATGTCGATGCGGTCGCGATGAGGATGCGGACGGAAACGGCGCGTCGCGATTGTCTCGTCGCCGAGCCGCAATTTGCCGATCGCCTGCTCGGCGGCAGCGATTTCGGCCGCGCTCATCTGCGCGAAGTCTTTCGTCTGCAGACGCTCGACCACCGATGTCGTGAAACGCGTGTCGACTTCGAGCGCCTGCTCGGGCTTCGGCTGCGGGCGCTGCTTCATCAGCGCGTCGGATACGCGTGCGGCGCCCGCCTTTGGCTTCGGTGCCTGCGTCTTTGGATCGGCGATCGGCGACATGAGGCCAATCAGCTTCTCCATGTAACCGCGGCGACGCCAGAAAATCGCGAAGGCCTGATCGAAAATGACGGAATGCTCGTGCTTCTTGACGAAGACCGCATGCAAGGTCGCGCGGAAATCCTCGCGCGTTCCGATGCCGGCCGCTTCGACGGCGCGGATCGCATCGACGACACTGCCCGGCCCGACCGGCAGGCCGGCGCCGCGCAGCGCGCGGGCGAAATGCAGGATGTTTTGCGCGAGCCGTCCCGAACCGATCGCCGCCGGCTCGCTATCTTCATCGCGCTGGTAATCCGGGATCACGCGCCCGCGGCCACGGCATGCGCGCGCAATTCGGATTGCACTTCGTCGACCAGAGTCTTCGCCTTGGCGCCGTCGATCTTGGCGATGTCGTCCTGATACTTGAGCAATACACCAAGCGTGTCGGAGACGAGCGCCGGATCGAGCGCGACGGCGTCGAGCTCGACGAGCGCAGAGGCCCAGTCGAGCGTCTCGGCGACGCCCGGCGACTTGAACAGATCCTGCCCGCGCAGTTTCTGCACGAAGGCGACGAGCTCCTGCGTCAGCCGTTTCGGCGCATTCGGGGCGCGTGCGGCAACGATTGCCAGCTCGCGCTGCAGGTCGGGATAGCCGACCCAGTGATAGAGGCAGCGGCGTTTCAGTGCGTCGTGGATTTCGCGCGTGCGATTCGACGTGATGATGACGATCGGCGGCTTGTCAGCGTGGATCGTGCCGAGTTCGGGAATGGTGACTTGGTAGTCGGAGAGGATTTCGAGCAGGAAGGCCTCGAAAGCTTCGTCGGTGCGGTCGAGTTCGTCGATAAGCAGGATCGGGGCACCGGTCGGCGACGGCTCGAGCGCCTGCAGGAGCGGCCGCTCGATCAGGTAGCGCTGCGAGAAAATGTCGTGTTCGAGCCGCTCGCGGTCGGTCTCGCCCGATGCTTCGGAGAGACGGATCGCCATCATCTGCGCGGCATAATTCCATTCGTAGACGGCGGCGGCGACGTCGAGACCTTCGTAGCATTGCAGGCGGATCAGCGGTCGTGCGAGCGACTTTGCCAGCACCTTGGCGATCTCGGTCTTGCCGACACCAGCCTCGCCTTCGAGGAACAGTGGACGGCCGAGCCGCAGCGCCAGGAACAGCACGGTCGCAAGCGCGCGGTCGGCGACATAATCCGCGCCGGCGAGGAGAGCGAGCGTCTCGTCGATGGACCCGGGCACGCGCGCCGGGCTTCGCTGCGTCACGCTCGCGGCGTCACTCTCGCCTTTCGCCTGCATTCCCTGTTCCTGCCGGAGGCCCGTGCCTCATCTCCCTCATATAGGCGAGACCGGCCGCTGCGTCATGGGCGCGACCGACCGGTTGCGACGGCGCGCTAGAACGCTAGTGTGTGCCGCGCGTTGTCGTAAAGCGCAAACGGCGGAACAGAAGGGGCCTACACAATGGCGCAATTCGAACGAGACGGAGTCGAGTTCAACGTAACGCTGGATGGGCCGGAGAACGCGCCGCCGCTGGTCCTGTCGAACTCGCTCGGCACCAATCTGCACATGTGGGACTCGCAGATTCCCGAGCTGACGAAGCATTTCCGTGTCATCCGTTACGATACGCGCGGGCACGGGCAAAGCGGTGCGCCGGAGGGGCCTTATTCGATCGAAGCGCTCGGACGCGATGCGCTCGCGATCATGGATGCGCTCGAATTCGATCAAGTCAATTGGATGGGTTTATCGATGGGCGGCATGATCGGCCAGTGGCTCTTGACGCATGCGCCGGAACGAATCGGCCGCGCCGTGCTTGCCAATACCGGCTCGCACATGCCGCAGACCGACATCTGGAATCAGCGCATCCGCACGGCGCTCGACAAAGGCATGGAAGAGCTGACGCCAGGCGTGATCGAGCGCTGGTTCACGGCTGAATTTCGCGAACGCGACCCGGACACCGTGCAAAAGATCGTGCGCATGCTGCACACGACGCCCGCACAGGGATATGCGGCGTGCTGCAGCGCGATTCGAGATATGGATCAGCGCGAGGCGATCAGGTCGGTGACCCATCCCGTGCTGGTGGTCATCGGCGCTCACGATCCGGCGACGCCGCCGGAAATGGGCAAGCTCATTGCCGATCACATTCGCGGCGCGCGCACCGTCACGCTCGATGCGGCGCATCTCTCCAACATCGAGCAGGCGGAGGCGTTCAATCAGGCGGTGATCGATTTCCTGACGGCGCGCGAGGTCGCGCCCACACGCCGCGTGCCGCCGCGGCATGCGGCAGGGCGCAAGCCGCCGCGCAAGCCTGTGGCGAGCAAGGCCGCGACACGCAAACGCGCGGCTACAAAGAAGGCCGCCACGAAGAAGGCGCCGGCAAAGAAAGTGGCGGCTAAGAAGGCGCCTTCCAAGAAGGCGCCCGCTAAGAAGGCGGCCGCAAAAAGAAGTGCCCCGAAAAAGCCCGCTGCGAAGAAGTCTTCGAGCAGGCAAGCTGTCGCAAAGAAGAGTGCCGCGAAGAAGGCGGCGCGTAAGAGCACTGCCCGCAAGAGTACCGTCCGTAAGAGCACTGCTCGCAAGAGTGCATCGCGCAAGGGTGCCTCGCGTAAAGGCCGCGGCAAACGATGAACGACGCGAAGACGCGTTACGACAATGGCATGAAGGTGCGCCGGGCGGTGCTCGGCGACGCCTGGGTCGACAAATCGCTCGCCAACGTCACGGCCTTCAACAAGGAGTTCCAGGAGTTCATCACGCGCACCGCCTGGGGCGATGTCTGGACGCGGCCCGGTCTCGACAGGCGAATGCGCTCGGTCGGCGTCTTGTCGACGACGATCGCACTCGGCGCCTGGGACGAATTCCGCTTGCACGTGCGTGCCGCCATCAATAACGGCCTGACGCAGGACGAGATCAAAGAGGTGATCATCCAGAGCGCGATCTATTCCGGCGTGCCGAAGGCGAACCACGCGTTCAACGAAGCTGGCGATGTGCTGAAGGAAATCACGGCGGGGAAGACATAGCGCCTGCGCGCCGCCACATTCCCGGAAGATCGAGGGGCTATCCGGGACCGAGGTTCTTCGGGTAAGCATCGCGCCCGCAGACTAGACCCTGGTTGCCGGCCACAGGCCCAGGGAGCTGGAGCTCTTTTTCTTGCACGCACCTAAGCCGCCCACCGTGATCAGCGTCGCCGGCCTGTCGAAAACCTATGCCGGCGGATTCCAGGCGCTTAAGAACATCGATCTGACAATCCTACGCGGCGAGATTTTCGCGCTGCTTGGGCCGAACGGCGCCGGCAAGACGACGCTGATCAGCATCGTCTGCGGCATCGTCAATCCGACGATCGGCACGGTTACCGTCGATGGGTACGACATCCGCGACGACTATCGCGCGGCGCGATCGAAGATCGGCCTCGTCCCGCAGGAATTGACGACGGACGCCTTCGAATCGGTTTGGGCGACCGTCTCCTTCAGCCGCGGATTGTTCGGCAAACGTCCGAACCCGGCGCATATCGAGCGCGTGCTCAAGGAGCTGTCGCTGTTTGACAAGAAGGACAACAAGATCATGACGCTGTCGGGCGGCATGAAGCGGCGCGTCATGATCGCCAAGGCATTATCGCACGAGCCGGAGATTCTGTTTCTTGACGAGCCGAGTGCCGGCGTCGATGTCAGCCTGCGCAAGGATATGTGGCAGCTCGTGCGCGAGCTGCGCGAATCCGGTGTGACCATCATTCTGACCACGCATTATATCGAAGAAGCGGAGGAAATGGCCGATCGCGTCGGCGTGATGCGCAAGGGCGAGCTGATCCTGGTCGAAGAGAAGGCGACGTTGATGCGCAAGCTCGGCAAAAAGCAGCTGACGCTTGAATTAAGCGCGCCGCTGGACGGGGTGCCGACGACGGTCGCGAACTACGATATCGCTCTCATGAATGACGGACGCGATCTCGTCTATACCTATGACACGAAAGCCGAACGCACCGGCATCACCACCCTGCTTGAAGAGCTGAAGCGCGCTGGTGTCAGCTTCAAGGACTTGCATACGACGCAGAGTTCGCTCGAAGACATTTTTGTCGACTTAACCAGCCGCTGACCTGATGAACCTGCAAGCCATTCGCGCGATTTACTTCTTCGAGATGAACCGCACGCGGCGCACGCTCTTACAAAGCATCGTCTCGCCGGTAATCTCGACATCGCTTTATTTCGTGGTGTTCGGGGCCGCGATCGGTTCGCGCATTACCGAGATCGACGGCATCGCCTACGGTGCGTTCATCGTGCCGGGACTGATAATGCTCACGTTGTTGCAGCAGAGCGTGACGAACGCATCTTTCGGCATCTATTTCCCGCGCTTCGCCGGGACGATCTACGAGATTTTGTCGGCGCCGATCTCCTATCTCGAGATCGTCACCGGCTATGTCGGCGCCGCCGCGACGAAGTCGATCATCGTCGGATTGATCATTCTCATAACCGCGTTCTTCTTCGTGCCGGTACGCATCGATCATCCTGTATGGATGATCGCGTTCCTGTTGCTGACAGCGGTCACGTTCTGCTTGTTCGGTTTCATCATCGGTATCTGGGCCGACGGCTTCGAGAAGCTGCAGGTGATACCGTTGCTCGTCATTGCGCCGCTGACCTTTCTCGGCGGCAGCTTCTATTCGATCAACCTGCTGCCGCCGTTCTGGCAGAAGGTCGCGCTGGTCAATCCCGTCGTTTATCTTATCAGCGGCTTTCGTTGGAGCTTTTACGGCGTTTCCGATGTTGGCGTCGGCGTGAGCCTGGCGATGACGTGCGTGTTCCTTGTCGTCTGCATCGTCATTGTCGGCTGGATTTTCAGGACGGGATACCGACTGCGGAATTAGACCTCACCCCTTCGCGAACGGGCAGCCGCCTTCCGCGAGCGGACGCCACGCTTCCTCCACGGGAATCGTCCGCGCGACGGTGAACACGTCCCACGGTCCCGTCGACTCCTCGGGCTTCTTCGTCGAAAGCAGATACATCGGATGCAGCTTGCGGCCGTCGACGCGGATCGAGCCTTTGCCGAAGATCGGATCGTCGGTCGGTATCGACTTCATCGTCTCGACAAGCTTCTTGCCGTCGGCGGCGCTCTTCAGCTGCGCCATCGCCTTCATCAGGTGAATCGTCGCCGAATACATGCCGGCCTGCATGTCGTTCGGCATGTTGTGGCGCGGATGCTTCTCGCTGAAGCGCTTGGCGAAGGCGCGTGAATCGTCATTGCGATCCCAG
>JAFAVH010000151.1 GCA_019242655.1 Methylobacteriaceae bacterium | reverse complement strand
CGATTTGCCAGAGCCGCGCGAGACCGAGCGGCTCCACGATCAGGAAGAAGATGATCAGACCTCCCGTGATCAGGAAGGTCAGATGTTCCACCGTGGCCGCCCCGATCGTCAATCCGAACCATTGGGGCAAGGCCCGGATCAGGATCGGCAGGACGTAGATGAGCGCCGCCCCGAAAAAGGAGCCGATCAGGCTGCCGAGCCCGCCGATGATGACCATGAAGAGTAGGATAAAGGACTGGTTGATGTTGAAGGCCTCCGGCTCAGCTGCGCCGAGCCAGAGGAAGACCATCATCGCCCCGGCAACCCCGGTAATGAACGAGGAGACGGCGAAAGCTAGAAGCTTCGTCCGCAAGAGCCGGATGCCGATGAGCTGGGCCGCGATATCCATGTCGCGCACCGCCATGAAGCTGCGGCCGATGCGGCCATGCACCAGGTTCGAGGCGATCCAGGTGATGATGATGACGATGATAAGCGCGGTATAATACCGCGTCGTCGGCGTCGCCGCCGCGCCCGTGACATGGATGCCGAACAGCGTGCGGCTTGGGACTTCGATCGCGCCCGACGGATTGTAATTGTAAAGCCACGGGATGCGGACGAAACACCATTGCAGGAAGAATTGTGCCGCGAGCGTCGCGACTGCGAGGTAGAAGCCTTTGATACGCAGACTCGGCAAGCCGAACAGCACGCCGACCACACACGACACAAAGCCCGACGCGACAATCCAAACAAGGATGTTGATCGCGGGAAATAGTGTCGACAGCTTGTAGCAGGCATAGGCGCCGACCCCCATGAAGGCGCCGGTCCCGAGCGAAACGAGACCTGTATAGCCAGTGAGGATGTTGAGTCCGATCGTGCCGAGCGACAGGATCAGGAACGGCACCATCACCGAGGCGATCATGAACTCGCCGGCAAAAAACGGTAGTGCCAGCGCGAAGAGGATGATCAACGCAATCCCGATCCTGTCCTGCAGAATCGGGAAAATGCCCATATCGGCTTGATACGTGGTCTTGTACTGGCCGGCCTCGCGGTAGAACACGCGTCGTCCTCAGATTCGCTCGATGATCTTTTCGCCGAACAGGCCCTGCGGTCGGAACAAGAGCACGGCGAGCGCGATGAAATAAGCAAGCCAGCTCTCGATGCCGCCACCGACGAGCGGACCCCAATAAAACTCGCCCAGCTTCTCGCCGACACCAATGATCAGCCCCCCGACGATCGCGCCGGGCACGGATGTGAGCCCGCCGAGGATAAGCACGGGGAGGGCTTTCAACGCGACGATTTCGAGCGCGAAGGAGACATCGGAGCGTGCGCCCCACATAATGCCGGTCGCGAGTGCGACGAGCCCTGCGGTGAACCAGACAATGACCCATATCTGATCGAGCGAAATGCCGACGGAGAGTGCTGCCTGATGATCGTCAGCGACGGCGCGCAGTGCCCGGCCGATGCGCGTCTTCTGAAAAAAGACGGCAAGCGTGCCGACCATCAGAGACGCGATGATTGCTGCGGCAATATCGATCTTTTGCAATGAGACGAGGCCGCCAAGTATCTTGAAATCGACAGAGCCGGACGGCAGCAGCAATTGGCTGGTGATCATATTCTTTGGGTTGCCGCCGAAGACGAGCTCGCCGAGGCCGATAAGCACGTATGTCAACCCGAACGTGGCCATGAACAGGATGATGTCGGGCTGATTGACGAGCGGACGCAAGATCACGCGTTCGACGGCGAAGGCCAGCGCGCCCATGACGACAACGGTGAGGGCGAGAGCAAGGAACGCCGGCACGCCTTTCTCGTACAAACCGACGAGCGTAAGCGCGGCGAACACCATCATGATGCCTTGCGCGAAATTGAATACGCCCGAGGCTTTGAAAATCAGCACGAAGCCAAGCGCGATCAGCGCGTAGAGCACGCCGCCAACAAGGCCTTCCCATAGGGTTTGCACGAGGAGGTCGGGCGCGCCCGCCATCTGCACGAAGGGATCGATGAAGATGGAATAGAGAAAGCTCAATGCACGACACCCAAATATGCGTCGATAACCTTCTGATCGCGCCGCACCTCGTCCGGCTTTCCATCCGCGATCTTGTTGCCGTAATCGAGCACGACGATCCGGTCGGATAAATCCATGACCACGCCGATATCGTGCTCGATGAGTGCAATCGTCGTGCCGAACTCCGCGTTCACGTCGAGAATGAAGCGGCTCATGTCCTCCTTCTCCTCGAGATTCATGCCGGCCATCGGTTCGTCGAGCAGCAGCAAGTCCGGCTGCATAGCAAGCGCGCGGCCGAGCTCGACGCGCTTCTGCAAACCGTAAGGGAGACGACCCACAGGTTCCTTGCGGATACGCTCGATCTCGAGGAAGTCGATGATCTCTTCGCAATATTTCCGGTGTTCGATTTCCTCGATGAGCGCCGGTCCATGACGCCAGAGCTGCCAAAAGAAATGCTTATGCATGCGCAGGGTGCGGCCGGTCAGAATGTTGTCGAGCGTCGTCATACCCTTGAACAGCGCGACGTTCTGGAACGTGCGTGCAATCCCCTGCGCCGCCGCCTGATGCGGACGCATACGCCGGCGCGTCGCGCCTTTGTAGGTGATGCGGCCCGCTTGCGGATGGTAGAAGCCGTTGATGACGTTGAGCATAGACGTCTTGCCGGCGCCGTTCGGGCCGATAATCGCGCGAATCTCGCCGCGCCGTATGTCGAAGGAGACATCGCGGATGGCGCGCACGCCGCCGAACGACAGCGAGACATTCTCGACAACAAGAAGAATCTCGCTTAAATCGCGCGCGGACTCAACCGCCGCAGCACTCACGCGGCACGCTCGTGCGGCATTTCCCGAGACGGTGAGGCATCGTCCTCAAGATCTTCAATGCGTATATGCGCCGCGAGCACGCCTTTGCGCCCGTCCTCATAGGTGACCTCGGTCGAGATGTCGGCAGAAGACGAGCCGTCATAGAGCCCGGCACAAAGCGGCGCGTACCGCTCCGCGATGAAGCCGCGCCGCACTTTTTGCGTGCGTGTCAATTCGCCGTCATCCGCGTCGAGCTCTTTCGGCAGGATGAGGAACCGCTTGATCTGCGCCCCGGCCATTTGCGGCTCGCGCG
>JAFAVH010000135.1 GCA_019242655.1 Methylobacteriaceae bacterium | reverse complement strand
CGATGACGGCCGAAAGGTCCGTTTCGCCAAGCGTTCCGGAGATTTGATCGATGGCTGACGACAAGAAGAAAGCCGCGGCAAAGCCGGCCAAGGGCGGCGCGGCCGCTAAAGGCGGCGCACCGAAGGATGCTGGTAAGGCCGAGGCGAAAGCCGACAATAAAAAGCAGCAGGCGCAAGCCAAGGGCGGCGACGGCAAAGGCCGTGGCGACGGCGGCGATCGTGTCCAGAAGGGCGAGCCTGCGGTTATGCCGAAGGATTACAAGCCGCGCCTGAAAAAGATGTACGACGAGGTCATCAAGCAGAAGCTTGTCGAGGAGTTCAAATACGAGAACGCGCTACAAGTGCCGGTGATCGAAAAGATCGTGCTCAATATGGGCGTGGGCGAAGCGGTCAATGATACGAAGCGCGTGACGGCCGCGGCGTCCGACCTCGCGCTGATCGCCGGCCAGAAGCCGATCGTGACGCGCGCGCGCAAGGCGATCTCGACCTTCAAAGTGCGCGAGAACATGCCGATCGGCGCCAAGGTGACGCTGCGCAAGACGCGGATGTACGAGTTCCTCGACCGGCTCGTGAATATCGCGCTGCCGCGCGTGCGCGACTTCCGCGGTTGCAATCCGAAGAGTTTCGACGGCCGCGGCAATTACGCGCTCGGCATCAAGGAGCACATCATCTTTCCGGAGATCGATTACGACAAGACGGAGTCGATCCTCGGCATGGACATCATCGTTTGCACGACCGCAAAGACCGATGACGAAGCCCGCGCGCTCCTGCGCGAGTTCAACTTCCCGTTCCGGCAGTGAGGCGACAAGCCTCAAACGCGGACACCAGAGGTAAGACATAAATGGCTAAGAAGAGTGCAGTCGAAAACAACAAGCGCAAGATGCGGCTGGTCAAGCAGTACGCAAACCGTCGCAACAAGCTGAAGGCGATTGCCAACAACGAGCAGCTTCCGATGGAGGAGCGGTTCGAGGCGCGCATCCGGCTTGCCGATCTCCCGCGCAACTCGTCCGCCGTGCGCATCCGCAATCGCTGCGACGTGACCGGCCGCCCGCGCGCCAATTATCGCAAGATGAAGATGTCGCGCATCGCGCTGCGTGAGCTCGGGTCGAAGGGTCTTATCCCCGGCCTCGTGAAGTCGAGCTGGTAAGGAGGGAGCGATGTCGATCAACGATCCCTTGGGCGATATGCTCACCCGCATCCGCAACGCGCAAATGCGCAAGAAGGGCAGGGTGACGACGCCCGGCTCGCGCATTCGTGCGAACGTGCTCGACGTGTTGAAGGACGAGGGCTACATCCGCGGCTATTCGACGACGGAGCTCGGCAACGGGCGCACCGAGTTCGATATCGAGCTCAAATATTTCGATGGCCAGCCGGTGATCCGTGAAATCGAGCGCGTGTCGAAGCCGGGCCGGCGCGTTTACGCCGCCGTCGACGGCATGCCGCGCGTCGGCAACGGCCTCGGCATCACCATTGTGTCAACGTCGAAGGGCGTGATGGCGGACCATGCCGCACGCGAAGCCAATGTCGGCGGCGAAGTGCTCTGCAAGGTCTTCTAAGCGGGCTTTAAGGAATAAAACGATGTCTCGTGTAGGAAAAAGGCCCGTCGCCGTCCCCTCCGGCGTTACCGCCAAAGTGGACGGCCAGCGTGTGTCGGTGAAAGGCGGGAAGGGCGAGCTTTCGTTCACCGTGCCGGACGACGTCGCGGTGAAGTTCGAGAACGGCGCGATCTCGGTTGATCCACGCAATGAGACGAAGGAAGCGCAGGCCATGTGGGGCATGGCGCGCTCGATCATCTCCAATCTCGTCACCGGCGTCACCGCAGCTTACGAGCGGCGGCTCGAGATCACCGGAGTCGGTTACAAGGCGGCGGTTCAGGGTAAGAACCTGCAGCTGTCGCTCGGCTACAGCCACGACATCACGTTTCCGATTCCGACCGGCGTGACCATCACGACGCCGCGCCCGGTTGAAATCGCGATTGCCGGCATCGACAAGCGCCAGGTTGGACAGGTCGCGGCCGAAATCCGCGCACTGCGTCCGCCGGAGCCTTACAAGGGCAAAGGCGTGAAGTATGCCGGCGAGTTCATCTTCCGCAAGGAAGGCAAGAAGAAGTAAGGACGCGACCGATGGCTAGAAATCTCAAAGTCGAGGGTCGGCGCAAGGCGCGCATCCGCCGCTCGATCCGCGCGCATGCCTATGGCAAGCCGCGCCTGTCGGTGTTCCGCTCGTCGAAGCAGATCTATGCGCAGATCATCGATGACGCGAAGGGTGTGACGCTCGCGGCTGCGTCTTCGCTCGAGAAGGATGCGCGTGGCTCGCTGAAGAGCGGCGCCAATGTCGAGGCAGCACGCACGATCGGCAAGCAGCTTGCCGAACGCGCGACAAAGGCGGGCATCAAGGACGTCGTGTTCGATCGCGGCGCCTACATGTATCACGGGCGCGTCAAGGCGCTTGCCGAAGGCGCGCGTGAAGGCGGACTCAACTTTTGAACCAATCCCAGCGAGCGGCGGATGTCGCCGCGCAAGTGACGGAAGATAGAGATGGCACGTGAAGGTGAAGGCGGAGGGCGCGGACGCGATCGCGGCCGCGACCGCGAGGAGCGCGACAGCGAATTCGTGGACCGTTTGGTCCACATCAATCGCGTCGCGAAAGTGGTGAAGGGCGGACGGCGCTTCGGTTTCGCCGCGCTCGTCGTGGTCGGCGACCAGAAGGGCCGCGTCGGCTACGGTCACGGCAAGGCGCGCGAAGTGCCGGAAGCAATACGCAAGGCGACGGAATCGGCGAAGCGCTCGTTGATCCGCGTGCCGCTGCGTGAAGGCCGCACGCTCCATCATGATGTGTATGGCCGTCATGGTGCGGGCCGCGTCATCTTACGCGCCGCGCCTGCCGGAACCGGCATCATCGCCGGCGGTCCGATGCGTGCCGTCTTCGAGACGCTCGGCATGCACGACGTCGTGGCGAAATCGCAGGGCTCGTCGAACCCTTACAACATGGTGCGCGCAACTTTCGACGCGCTGACACGCGAGGATTCGCCGCGCTCGGTCGCGGCGCGCCGCAATCTCAAAGTTTCGGTCGTGCAGTCGCGCCGTCAGGTTGGCGGCGCCGAGGCCGAAGCAGCCGAAGCCTGATCGGGAGACGTATCGTGGCAGGCAAAACGATCACCATCGAGCAGACAGGCAGCCCGATTGGGCGTCCCCGCCAGCAGCGCGAGACGCTTGTCGGGCTTGGCCTCAACAAGATCGGACGGCGCGCGTCGCTTGAGGATACGCCGGCAGTGCGCGGCATGGTCGCCAAGGTCGCGCATCTCGTCCGCGTCGTCGAAGGCAAGTGAGGACGCCGGATCATGAAGCTCAATCAAATCAGCGATAATGCCGGCTCCTCGAAGGAGCGGATGCGCGTTGGACGGGGCATCGGCTCCGGCAAGGGCAAGACGGCGGGACGCGGCGTGAAGGGTCAAAAAGCCCGCACCGGCGTCGCGGTCAAAGGGTTCGAAGGCGGCCAGATGCCGCTGCACCGGCGGCTGCCGAAACGCGGTTTCTGGAACCCCTTCTCGACCCATTACAACGAGGTCAATCTCGGTCGCATTCAAGAGGCGGTCGATTCCGGCAAGCTCGCCGCGGGCAAACCCGTGACGATCGAGGCGCTGGTCGCGGCCGGCGTGTGTTCAAAACCTCGTGACGGCGTGAAGCTGCTCGGCAACGGCGCAATCCGCGCCAAACTGACCTTCGAGGTCGCGACCGCGTCGAAATCCGCAATAGCCGCAATCGAAAAGGCCGGCGGGTCGGTGAAACTCCTCGCCGCGCGCGCCGAGGCCGCCGAGGCCTGAAGGTCGAGAGGCCGCCGGCAGCGGCGTTTCAAAGCTGCCGGCTAAGCCATATATGACGCCGGCGAGGCTCGGGGCAGGACGGCCGGACCTCGCCGATCCGACAGGGCAGGGCCCGGTCGGCAAAGTTCTGAGCCGTCCGGAGCGCTGAAATGGCATCCGCAGCTGAACAGCTCGCAGCGAACATCAACTTCTCAGCCTTTTCCAAAGCGGAAGAGCTGAAGAAACGGATTTGGTTCACCCTCGGCGCGCTCGTCATCTACCGGCTCGGCACGTATATCCCGCTGCCCGGCATCGATCCCGAAGCCTTCGCGCACTCGTTCTTCGGCCAGAGCAAAGGCGTTCTCGAACTCTTCAACATGTTTGCCGGCGGCGCCGTACAGCGCATGGCGATCTTCGCCTTGAACATTATGCCATACATTTCGGCATCGATCATCATTCAGCTTCTGACCTCTGTCGTTCCTTCGCTCGAAACCTTGAAGAAGGAGGGCGAGCAGGGCCGCAAGGTCATCAATCAATACACCCGCTATCTCACCGTGGTGCTCGCCGCCTTCCAGGCCTACGGCATCGCGATCGGCCTTGAAGGGCAGGCAGGCGTCGTCACCGATCCCGGCTGGTTCTTCCGCATCTCCACCGTCATCACGCTGACCGGCGGGACGATGTTCCTCATGTGGCTTGGCGAGCAGATCACCTCGCGCGGCATCGGGAACGGCTCGTCGTTGATCATCTTCGCCGGCATTGTTGCGGCATTCCCCTCGGCGATCGCCAACACGCTCGAACTCGGACGCCAAGGCCAAATCTCGACCGGGCTTATCCTGGTCGTGATCGTCATGTCTTTGGTTGTAGTCGCCTTCATCGTCTTCATGGAGCGCGCGCAGCGCCGGCTGCTCATCACGTATCCGAAGCGTCAGCAGGGCAACCGGATGTATGAGGGCCAGACCTCGTTCTTGCCGCTGAAGCTCAACACATCGGGCGTGATCCCGCCGATCTTTGCCTCATCGCTACTCTTGCTGCCGACGACGGTCGCGAATTTTTCGCAAGCGAGCGGCGGCACCGGATTTTTGGCGACGGTGTCGCTTTATCTCGGCCACGGCCGGCCGCTGTACATGATCGCGTATGTCGGGCTGATCGTGTTCTTCGCTTTTTTCTACACAGCGATCGTCTTCAACCCGACCGACACCGCCGATAATCTGAAAAAGCATGGCGGCTTCATCCCGGGCATCCGGCCGGGCGAGCGCACGTCGCAATTCATCGACCAGGTGCT
>JAFAVH010000065.1 GCA_019242655.1 Methylobacteriaceae bacterium | reverse complement strand
CTTCGAGGGCATTTTCGGCGGCATCGCCTATCCGGCCCTGTTCGCGCGGCTGACTCAGATCGAGCACACCGCGGGCGATGCCGTGTTGCGCCTCGGTGCGCTCGCGGTTTGGGTGCGCGAGGATGCCGACCGTCTGCGCGAGCGGATGCGGCTGTCAAATGCCGAGCACAAGCGTCTCGCCGAAATGGCCGATGCACGCATTGTCTGGCACAATCGCGAGAGCGCTCCCGATGAGCGCGATTTGCAGACGCAGCTTTTTCTTGTTGGGCGCGCCGCGGCAAGCGACGCGCTAGCGTTCACGCATGCGGAAAGCGGCGCGCCGCCAGGCGATCCGGCCTGGCTTGCCGCAGCGGACTTTCTTGCGCAAACGCCGCAGCCGCGTCTGCCGATCACCGGCGAGGACGTGCTGGCGAGCGGCCGCATTCGCGGCAAGCTGGTCGGCGCCGCGCTGAAATCCTTGCAGGCGCGCTGGATACGCGCGGGCTTTCCGCAGGAACCGGCTGTCATGGCGCGTCTGCTCGACGAAGTCTTGGCCGAAGTCGCGCCGCCGCAAGGCATGCAGACTCCCCGCTAAGCCTCCGCCGCACTATATTCGTGCGCGTGATTGATGAGGTGCGTATGAGCCTCGAACAGAAGCGCCCTGCCGGTCTTGCCCGGCGTCTCTCCGAAAGAAGCCGTTCGGCTGCGGCGGAGCGGACATCTTCGAGCCTATGGCGGCGCGAGACGTTTACTTTGCCGCGACTCGAAGCACGCGCCAAAGCGCGCGAATGGTTCGATCTCTATCCGAAAGCCGCCTACATGACCGAGATCGAATTCTGGCGCGAACTCGCCGACGGGCAGATCGAATTCACGATCCGGCGTCTGCCGAGCGCCGATTGAGCGCAAGAATATCGGGCGTCTCCCATGCGAGATGCTGGCCGCCATCGATGGCGATGAATTGCCCGGTGACACCACGCGCATTGGCAAAATAAGTCACCGCATCGCAAATGTCTTCGACGGACGCGGCGCGCTTCAGCGGCAGCGCCGCCGCTTCTTCGGCGAAAGCATGCGCCCCGTCATGAGCATTTGGAAGAATAGGCCCTGGTCCGACGGCATTGACGCGAATGTCCGGCGCGAACGCTTGGGCCATCGTCAGCGTCGCATACCACAGCGCCGACTTCGAGATAGAATAGGTGAAATAGAGCGGCGTTGGCCGCAGGACGCGCTGATCGACGATGTTGACGATCGCGCCCTCGCTGTTCGCGGGCAGACGCCGGCGCATTTCCTGCGCGAGCAAGAGCGGCGCGCGCACATTCACCGCCATGTGACGATCGAAAAGCTCCGGCGAAAAATCCGCGGCGCTGTCCGGCTCGAATACAGATGCGTTGTTCACCAGCAATGTGACCGGTCCGAAAGCGCGCTCGGTTTCGGCAAACAGAATGCCCGTAGCACCTTGCTCTGTAAGATCGCACGTGACGACAACGGCTTTACCGCCCTGCGCGCTTATGCGATCGGCTTCCGCCCGCGCCTCCTTGCTGCCCGCTTCACGCGCATGCAGGACAACGCTGAAGGCGTCGCGCGCAAGCCGCTGCGCAATCGCGGCGCCGATCCGCCGCGCCGCACCGGTGACGATGGCAACGTGAGGACCGGTCTTCGCATTCATGCGCTAAATCACGCGACGAAACGCGTCTCTTCGAAAGCCGGTACGCCAGCCGCAAATGCATCGAGCCAGCCAACGAGACGCGGATAAATGTCCCGCCACGTTCCTGGGAAACGCAGATCCTGATAGCCGAGCGCGCATGCAAGCGTGATCGTGCCGACATCGACATGCGTGCCGGGCGGGGATGCTTCGAGCGACGTCAACGCGCGCTCGACCTTGCCGCTCTGATAAGCGAGCCAGCTCTCGACAACTTTGTCTTCGGAGCGATAGCGCCGCTCATAGACGCGCAGGATCGAAGCATCGATAATGCCGTCGCCGAGCGCCTGCAACGTCAACGCGGCGAAACGCGCGCCGGGCTCGGCTGGGATGATCTTGTTCCCGCCGGCGAGATGATCGAGATATTCGAGAATGACGCGGCTGTCGTAGAGCGCCTTGCCGCTCTCGGTGATCAGCGTCGGAATTTTGCCGAGCGGATTTTGCCGGCGGATCGTGTCGCCCTCGCTCGCCGTGTCCGTCGTGGCGATATCGACGCGGTCGGCAAGTCCGAGATGAAGAAGCGCGATGCGTACCTTGCGGCCGAATGGCGAGGGCGGCGCCGAACGCAAGATCATCATGAGCGTTTCCCCTTGGGATGTGAGACCAACGATGTGCCTTACCCGCTCGACGCTGGCAAGCGCTCGGCCTATTCGCCGGCAAGCCATTCGCGCAAAATTCCGGTTTGCGCGGTCCGGGCAAGCTTGCGTGCGAGCGCCGGCATGAGGATCGCGGCTTCTTCCTCGAGCACGTAAGGCGGGTTGATGAGGATGAGCCCGGCGCGCGCGAGCTTGCCGCCCGCAAGAGGCGCCTCGACCGCAAGTTCGAGGCGCAGCACGCGTCTGATCCCGCTCTCCACGATCGCTGTGGCAAAGCGCGCAATCGCGGAGGCATCCTTCACCGGGTACCAAAGCGCGTAAGTTCCCGTCGGCCATTTTTCGTGCGCCGAGCGCAGTGCATTAAGCGCGGCATCGAATTCGTCCGTGCGCTCGAATGGCGGATCGATCAGTACGAGGCCGCGGCGTTCTTTCGGCGGGACGCCGGCATTGAGGCCGATATAGCCATCGAGATTGAGACAAGCGATGCGCGCGTCGCGGCGAAAATTGGCGCGCAGATCCGCGAATGTCTGCGGATGCAATTCGCAGAACGTCACGCGGTCCTGGCCACGCATCATCGCTTGAACGATACGCGGCGAACCGGGATAGCGCGCGGGCGGGCCATCAGCACGCAGCGGACCGACGATCTCGAGATAAGGCCGCAGCAACTCGCGTGCTCGCACATCGAGATCACCGGCATCGGCGAGGCGCCCGATTCCATCCTGCCACTCGCCGCCGCGAACCGCCTCCTCCGAGGCAAGATCGTATTCGCCCGCGCCGGCATGCGTGTCGATGACGCGGAACGGCGTACCTTTACGCGCGAGATAAGCGAGGATGCGCGTCAGGAAGACGTGCTTGAACACATCGGCGAAATTGCCGGCGTGAAAACCATGCCGGTAATTCACGCGTGCGGATTAGAGCGGCGCGGGAACGCGAAGCTCGCGCGTGCGGCACGATCCCTGCGACACTTCGGGACAGGTGTGGAATTCGCGCAAATCCTTGGAAAAGCAAATGCGCACCTCTTCGAGCACGCCACGCCGGCAAGAGACCGCCATCATGTCCGGCCTCAATTTCGGATTGGAGGCGATGAATGCGCGCTCGATGTCGATTGGAGTCCAGTTCTGGCGTTCGGAGGCGCCGCGGAAGGGCTGCGGAATTTCGACCGCGTCGCGCGCGCGGCGGACATCGGCGAAGTAATCGGTCGGGCTTTTGCCCGAACAGGTGCCGTGCCTGCGCCATTCATAACGCGCAAGATTGATATCGGGATAAACGCCTTTCGTTTCCTCGAGCCCAATGCGCGAGGGGAAGCGACCCGCCGGCCCGCAATCCGAGGGGAAGCCGCTCTCATATTGCGGCCAGAGTCCGTGCACGACGAAACCCAGTCCCGTGCCGGCATCGCATTGCTGGCGATGTTTTTCAGCTCCCGTCGTCTCGCAAAATCCCGGCGACCAGGAGAGCGAAAGCACATAGAAATCGAACTGCCCCGGCACACTGGCGCCGCGCGGGCGCGGCCGATCGCTCGATCGTTCCGTCGCTGCGGGAGCGGGCTGCGCCGGCATTGGTTTCTTGTCGGCGCAATTGTCGAGGATACAACCACTGTCGGCGGGTGCCGCACCTTGCGCGAAAGCGCTTGTCGCAAGCGACAGGCCGGCGGCAATCAACAGAAACGGACGTAAACGCATGTTACGCTCTCACGCGAAAATTAGGGCCGCACCATCTTGCAATTGGGAGCATAGGCGAATTCGCGGTCGAGCCCGCCGACACAAAGCTCGACGCCAAATCCGTAGCTCGAGAAGCCGAGCTCCTCGCCGATATTGTATGTGACCGGACGCACGCGCCCGTCGCTGAAGACACCTTTCGCCTGGCAATAGCGGCGAGGAATGAGATCGAGCCCGTCACCGCGATAGCTGATCTCGCGAATAAGATCGTAGCTCAGAATCTGAAGGTCCGACTTCCAATATTCGCTCTCGACGCCGGCAAATTGCGAGCTGACGCGTTCGAGCACGCTCGGATCCATGCAGCTCGGCAGCGCACCGGAATAGGGAAAATAGCGCCGTTCCGCCGGCACAAGCGGCCGGGCGAGAAGCGGGCTTGCGAGCGTGCCGGCAAGCAGGAAGGCGGCGAGCCCGCCTGCCGCGCCTTGGCGGAGCACCCCAGGAATGTTTCTCTTTTGTTCCATTCGGGCACAATGCGACGGCTCATGACCGCAGGTCAAGAGGCAGCATCGCGCGACGGCGGATTTCGCCGCCGCCTGTGGCTTTCGCGCCCGTCTCAGACGCAGCGCCCACCGTCGACCTCGACGATATTGCCGGTGAGGAAACCCGCATCGTCGGAGGCAAGGAATAGCGCGGTATTGGCAATGTCCTGCGGGGCCGAAAGACGCCCGAGCGGCACCGTCGCGACGAAAGCGGCGCGGCGCTCCGGCGTATCCTCGCCCATGAAGGTCGCAAGCAGCGGCGTGTCGCCGGCAACCGGCGCGATCACGCAGACGCGGATTTTGTCCGGCGCGAGTTCGACCGCCATGGTGCGCGAGATGAGATGCACCGCGCCTTTGCTGCCGTTGTACCAAGCAAGGCCCGGCCGCGGCCGGATCGCCGCCGTCGACCCGACATTGATGAAAACGCCGCCGCCCTGTTTGCGCATGATCGGCACCGCGGCATGCGCCGAGAGATAGATCGACTTCACATTCACCGCGAAGACGCGGTCGAAGTCTTTTTCCGTGACGTCAAGCAGCGGCTGATTGCGATGCGATATGCCGGCATTGTTCACGACGATATCAAGCCGGCCGAAATTCTTGACGCATGCATCGACCGCTTTCTTCCAGTCATCGGCTTTGGTCACGTCCGCCGCAAGACCCACTGCCTTGTCGCCCACGGATTTCGCCACTTTGCTGACTCCGTCGCCATCGACATCGGTCAGCACAAGGCGTGCGCCTTCACGTGCAAACACTTCGGCAATGCCGGCGCCGAAACCACGCGCCGCGCCCGTAACCAACGCGACCTTCTCCTTGAGACGCATGCTTTTCTCCCTTGTTGACGTCAGGTTACGGAGGCGCGGATGATCGCGCAACCGCATGGCTGATCCTGACAAAGCCCTGTTCATCCGCGCTCATACGCGACTGCTCGCCGTTCCGCATGCGCCGGAGATTTGCCTCTATCTCGCGGATGAGGCGACGGCGCTCTGGGAAAAGACCGAGGAAGAACTCGGCGAAATGGGGTTGCCGCCGCCATTCTGGGCATTTGCTTGAGCGGGCGGCCAGGCGCTGGCGCGCTATATTCTCGATCATCCGCACGTGGCGCGCGGCAAACGCGTGCTCGATTTCGCGTCCGGCTCCGGCCTGGTCGCGATCGCTGCGGCGCGCGCCGGCGCCGCAGCGGTGGAAGCGAGCGACATCGATGCATTCGCGCTCGCAGCGATCGGTTTGAATGCCGAGGCTAACGGCGTCCGCATCGCAGCGCGCGTGGGCGATAGTGTCGGCGAGGATGCTGCGTGGGACCTCGTGCTCGCCGGCGACGTCTCCTACGAGCGCGACATGGCCGAGCGCGTCACCGGCTGGCTCGCCGATTTGGCAACGCGCGGCGCGCATGTGCTGATCGGCGATCCCGGCCGCACATATCTCGCGCGCGACCGGCTCGAACCGGTCGCGGAATATTGCATACCGGTCACGCGCGACCTCGAAGATATGGAGATAAAGCGCACGCAGGTCTGGGCTTTTCGCGAGTC
>JAFAVH010000020.1 GCA_019242655.1 Methylobacteriaceae bacterium | reverse complement strand
GCCGAACATTTCCAGCTTCCTCAGTGAAAGAGCGACGGTGCTTTTTCCAACATTCAGGCGATCTGCCAAAATGCGCGTGGAGGCCGCAATCGATCCGTTGTTGCTTCCGTTATAGATCGCCGCAAGCTCGAGCCACGTCGCCCGATCTGTCGGCGTCAGCTGACTCCAGGCGAAGCTGCGCACGATGTAATGGGGAATCTTGATGAACCGCTCGGGATTGCGCTTGTGCTGATTGCGCTGTTGACGTCTGCTCACCTTGACCTCGCGCTAAATGCGAGTTCCGCAACGATGCGAGCGAGCGGAAGAGGTAAGTGAAACGTGCGGGCAATCCGCAGTGCCTGAATATCAGCTTTAGTGGTATGCGGATGATTGACGACCCGAAGCGGCGATGCCTCTTCAGTCGTCGCATTCGTATGCGACGTTCTCATTTTGCGTATTTCTCATCGTTTGTTTTTTGAGTTTTGCTTGCAATTCGGAACACGCTCGCCTATTGTGCTTAAGCGTATTTCGACTTTCAGGCCGCCGGCTTTTGCCGTGCGGCCTTTTCTTTTTGACCTACGAGGCCATCGGCGCCTCCATTGATGAAGACGCCGACAAAGGCGGTCGGGAAAGAAGGGGAATAGAAATGGTGGGCGCGACAGGGATTGAACCTGTGACCCCTCGCGTGTGAAGCGAGTGCTCTTCCGCTGAGCTACGCGCCCGTCCAGCATTTCGGTTCAGTGAACCGAGAGGTGACCGGATAACCCTTATTTTTCCGGGCGGCGCACTCTTGTGTGAAGGGAGTGCTCTCCCGCTGAGCTACGCGCCCGGAAGCGCCGGTTTAGGTGGTCGCCCGCCGGCCCGTCAAGGCGGTCAGGCCGAGACCACGGCAAGCGACTGCACCGCGTCCCAAAGCTCGTCGAAATGCGAGATCACCCGATCGGGCGCAAATTCCGAGACGTGACGGTCGGTGTAACCGAAATCGACCGCGATGACCGGCACGCGCGCCGCCTGCGCCGTCACGATATCGGTCTTTGAGTCGCCGACCATGATCGCGCGGTTCACTTCGCCTCCGGCGCGTTCGATCGTGGAAATCAGCGCACGCGGATCGGGCTTGCAAAATTGAAAGGTGTTTTGGCCGCAAATGGCGCGAAAGCGCGCCGCAAGGCCGAGCTCGGTCAAAAGATGGACCGAAGGATGCTCGATCTTGTTCGTGCACACCGCGAACGTCCATCCCGCAGCCTCGAAGCGGTCGAGCGATGCTTCAACACCAGGGTAGGGCAGGCTCTCGTCGGCGATATGCGCCTCATAGCGCGCAAGAAAGGCAAGATACATTTCGTCCAGCCGCTGCGGGGACACGCTGCGCCCGGCTGATGACAATCCGCGCTCTATGAGCGCGCGCGCCCCCGCCCCGACCATCGGCCGCGCGGTCTCGAGCGGCAGTGGCGAAATGTGCTCAGCGGCGAGGATGTGATTCAGGGTGCTGATAAGATCGCCCGCGGTGTCGACCAGCGTGCCGTCGAGATCGAAGACGAGGAGGGGCGGGCAATTCATCTGTTCGAGATTATTCGTCTCGGGTGGGGCAGGAAAGCGGCAGCGTGTAGACTCATCGCTTCCGATTCGTGGAGCCCGTGTGATGCTTTCGCCCGCCGCTTTGCTTCGCTGTCTCGCTCTGGCGGGTCTGATGACGCTCCCGACGAGCGTTCTTGCCGCCAATTACGAGTTCCTCGCCGCGCCGGAGACGGACCTAAATCGCGTCTACAGGCTTGATCGCGCAACGGGAGAGATCGGCGCCTGCCAGTACGGGCTGAGGGAGAATTCGATCGGCGTCACGCTGTGCTATCCGCCGGGCGAGGGAGCGACGTCGCAGCAGCCGAGCGAATATGGGCTTGTCGCCTCGCGGCACGAGCGCGAAGGCGGCGTCTTCCGGGTCGATCTGCGCACCGGAACGATGTCGATTTGTTACGTGCTCAACGATTCGGTGGTTTGCACGCCGCAGGCCAAATGACCGGTGGCCAGGTATTGCAGATCAGGGATCAGCGCCCGATCAGGCCGCGTTCTCAGTCCGGCATTTAGGTTGTACGTATTTTTGTACCAAGCGGAGCAGCTGTTCGGGCCGCCAGGGCTTCGATAGGTAATGCGCCTTGAGGGGCAGGCCCGTCGGTGGCCGCGCCGTGGCGCCGGACGTGACGAGGAGCGCGACCCATGGCCATGTGGTGTTGATCGTTGAGGCGAGGTCGAGACCTTCGGTGGTGGTTTCGAGCCAGACATCGGTGAACACGGCGGCGGTTTCGCCGGCATGGTCGCGCAGGAATGCAAGTGCTTCTCGGGCCGACCCGAAGCCGCGTACGTCGATGCCGGCGCGCCGTAGGAGATCGAGCGCGTCTTCGCGGATGAGCAGTTCATCGTCGACGACGACGACGAGGGATCGAGCCTTGACCATGTCCATTGCCTCAATGGGCAAACCCCGGCACTTGCAACCGGTTCCAGCGCAGGCTTCGTTTGTGCGCCTTGAGCGGCACGGTAAGCGCTGCAAAGCTATGGCTTGTGAATGGCTGCCATCGATCTGAGTGCCGCCAAGCGGCGCGCGGCCTTCCGTGCGCTCGATTTCGTCCGCGCCGACATGCGGCTTGGGCTGGGGACCGGGTCGACCGCGACAGAGTTTATCCGGGCGCTTGGGACGCGCGTTGCAGACGGGCTGAAAGTCCGCTGCGTCGCGACCTCGAAAGCCACCGCTGATCTCGCCCAGTCGCTGTCGATTCCGATCGCGAGTCTGGATGACCTTCCCGAACTGGACCTCGTCGTCGACGGCGCCGACGAGTTCGATCCCGACCTTCGGCTGATCAAAGGCGGCGGCGGCGCGCTCCTGCGGGAAAAGATTGTCGCAGCCGCCTCCATGAAGATGGTCGTGATTGCGGACGCGAGCAAAGAGGTCGCTCGGCTCGGCCGTTTCCCGCTCCCGGTTGAGGTCGACCCGTTCGGGCTCGAATCCACCCGCCGCCATGTAATCAACCTCGCGCGCGCACTGAGCCTGCCTCCGAGCCTAGCCCTCCGCCGCGCCGCTGAAGGCCATGCTTTCGTCACCGATGGCGGCCACTACATCCTCGACTGCGCCTTCGGATCGATCGGGGACCCCGAGGCGCTTGCCCGTTCTCTCGCAACGATCCCGGGCGTCATGGAGCACGGCCTCTTCATCGGCCTTGCCTCGACGATCATCGTTGCCGATGCGACGGAGACCCGGCTTCTCGGGGAAGCCGCTGAATAGTCCGAAGGAGAATAATCGCGTGCATCACCTCTTTCATCGCACCGCCGGAGCCGTCCTGCTCGGTTTTTCCTTTGCGACGGTCTCTCCAGCTCTCGCCCAGCAGCCTGCGACTGCCCCTCTCGCCAAACCTGCGGCGCCGGCGCCCGCCGCACCGGCCGCGCAGCCTACACCGCAGCAAATATCGGTAGCCCGCGACGTCGTCCTCTATTCCGGCATCGCGCGATCCTTTCAGGTTGTCGTGCCGCAATATCTCGATCAGATCGGCTCGAGTCTCACGCGCACCCGGCCTGATCTCATCCGCGACCTTAACGTGGTGATGGAGCAGGTGAAGCCCGAGTTCGACAAGCGCATCGATGAAATGGTCGACAACGCAGCGCGGATTTACGCGGCGAACCTCAACGAGCAGCAGCTCAAGGATGCCTCTGCGTTCTTCAAAAGTGCGTCGGGCGTGGCTTACGTGCAAGTGCAACCCGCTTTAATGGGCGATCTCTTCCCGAAGATGCAGGCCTGGCAAAAGCAATTGTCGGAAGACATGGTTACGCGCATTCGTGCCGAAATGAAGAAAAAGGGCCACGATATCTGATCCGTCACAGGCGGGGCGCTGACATGACGGATGCGGAAGTAGATCTCTTCGTCATCGGCGCTGGCTCTGGCGGCACGCGCGCGGCGCGTATTGCTGTGGGTTATGGCGCCAAGGTGATGGTCGCGGAGGAGTTCCGTCTCGGCGGCACCTGCGTCATCCGCGGCTGCATTCCGAAAAAGCTTTTCGTTTACGCGAGCCGCTTTCCCGACGAATTTGAAGACGCCGAAGGTTTCGGCTGGAAAATCGAAAGAACGTCCTTCGATTGGCCGACCTTGGTTGCGGGTAAGGAGAAGGAGATTACCCGGCTCTCCGGCCTCTATGGAACATTCATGACACGTGCGGGCGCTGAAATTGTCGAGAGCCGCGCTGTGATCGAAGACGCGAATACCGTGCGCGTTCTCAAGGACGATCGGCGTATTCGCGCCAAGCATATTTTGATTGCGACCGGCGGCGCGCCGGTGCTCGAGCCGAAAATTCCAGGTCTGGAACATACGATCACGTCGAACGAGATCTTCGATCTGCCGGTCTTTCCGCAGCGTCTTTTGATTGTTGGCGGCGGGTATATTGCCGTCGAGTTTGCGAGCGTCTTTGTGCGTCTCGGCGCGACTGTTACGCAAGTATTGCGTGGTGAGAATGTGCTGCGCGGCTTTGACGACGATCTGCGCAACAATCTTGCCGTTTCGCTGCGCGATGCCGGAATTGATCTGCGCACTGGCATTCTACCCACCTCGATCGAGAAGACGAACAAAGGGCTTGACGTGCATTTGAGCGACGGCTCCTGCGTCGAAGCCGACCAGGTGCTTATTGCGACAGGGCGGCGGCCAAACACCGAGAATCTCGGGCTCGAAGAAGCCGGCGTTAAGCTGAACGCAAAAGGCGCGGTGATGGTCGACAGCCATTCCAAGACCAGCGTGGAAAATATCTATGCCGTCGGCGATGTTACCGATCGCATCAATCTCACGCCCGTCGCGGTGCGCGAGGGTCATGCCTTCGCGGATACCCTTTTCGGCAATCGCCCAACTGTCGTCAATCACATCAATGTGCCGTCTGCCGTCTTCACGACGCCGGAGATCGGCACGGTTGGCTTGTCCGAGCAGGAAGCGCGGAAGATTTTCGATTGCGTCGACATCTATCTCGCGCATTTCCGCCCGCTCAAGGCGAACATGTCAGGCCGCGAGGAAAAGGTGATGATGAAGATCGTCGTCGACGGCGCGACGGATCAAGTGCTCGGGGTCCACATCCTCGGGCATGACGCCGCCGAGATGGCGCAGCTCGTCGCCATTCCCGTGCGGATGGGCTGCAAGAAGGCCGATTTCGACGCCACCATGGCGTTGCACCCGACGGCGGCGGAGGAGCTCGTTACGATGCGCACGCGTGCGGCGCGCTACGAGCGCAGTCCGGCGGAGCGCGCCTAAACTTACAGAGACTACACGCCGCTGGCGGGCAGCGGTTCCGGCTCGATTGCAGTCTCGTCTGCAATCGCCTGCACACCAGCGCGGCGCCGGCCGAGAGCATCGAGCAGGCGATAGACCGCGAGACGCATGTCGTCGGTCCGCGCTTCCGTTGCGCGCGACAGAAGCCATGCGATGCAGAGCATCAGCCCCAACAAGCTGAACGTGACGAGCCAATGCAATGGGGTCGCCGTCCGCGCGTGCCAGCCCGCGCCGAACACGTAATCGGCTGCGGCGACGGCGAATACGATGATCGGCAGATGACAGGCATATAGCGAGAAGGAGAAGTCGGATAGCGGCTTGTGGATGCGCCACGTGCAAAGCGTCCACTCCCGCGACTGCGCGAAACGCAGTGACAGCAGGAGGTTGCAAAAGCTCAAGGCGACGGCTGCATCGGCGAGCGCAGCAGACATTGGGTCAGCGGGAATTTTGCCGCGACAGATCAGCCGAACGGCCACGGTCACGGCAAGGAAGATCAGAAGCGCTATTTCCTTCGAGCGAACGAGCGGGCGCGGCACGAAGCGAACGAGCGCGCCAGAAATCCAGATGAGGCCACCGACAAAGAAGAATACACCCGAGATCGAGAAGCTCACTGCCAGCGCCGCACCGCCGACAAATCCGACGACGCGGACAAGAGGCGCTGTTCGCGTTAGCGGCAGAAGCAGAAGCGCCCAGGCGATGTAGTACCAGAACTCGCAGCCGAGCGACCAAAGCGGACCGTTCGTCCCAAAAGTCGGGAAGAAAATGCCCTGCAGGTTGATGAGGTTCGCCCAAAGCAGACGCAGATCGAAGCTGCCTGCAAACATCGGCGAGTCATACAGCCCGAACCCGAGGAGAAAATGCTTGCCGATGGAATCGAGACACCATCCGAGCAAAATCACGGGAATGAGGACGAGATAAATTCGGACAGTGCGATCTACGAAATACTTAGCGAGGAACGGCTCGGTCCCGCGAGATTTCGCGACGACATTGCCGCCGACCAAATAGCCGCTGATCACGAAAAAGACGATCACAGCTTGGTGCGGGAAGCCGGTCAGGAACCACCACGCATAAGCGCCTAGTCCATGCGGGGCGGTCATGATGTCGGGCTGGCTGATGAGCAGGCTGCCGGCATGCGCGATCAGCACGGCGAAAGCCGCGACCCATCTGGCAACCACAATGAACCGTGAGGCCTGAAGCGAATGCATGATCACACGTAGCGAAGCTTGACTTTATACGCGTGAATGCTGGCGAATCTCTGCCGGATTGGCGGCAAGCTGCGGAAATCAGAGCGGAATTCGCAGCCATGTTGCCGGAATGCAACCTCGCCATCGCCACGAAGCTCGTGTATAGCGCCGCCGATCCGCGGGCGGCTCGGGCAGGGCCATCCGTGAGAGGAGGGAAATATGGACCGCTGGTCGCCGGATAGCTGGAGGAAAAAGCCGGTCGCGCAGATGCCTGATTATGCCGATCGCGTGGCGCTTTCCGAGGTAGAGAACACGCTCGGAGGCTTTCCACCGCTGGTTTTTGCAGGTGAGGCGCGCAAGCTGAAGCAGGCGCTGGCCCGCGTGGCGGCCAGCGAGGCTTTCCTGCTCCAGGGTGGCGACTGCGCCGAGAGCTTCGCCGAGCATTCCGCCGACAATATCCGCGATTTCTTCCGCGTCTTTCTGCAGATGGCGGTGGTGATGACCTTCGCCGCGGCCTCGCCGGTGGTGAAGCTCGGGCGCATTGCCGGCCAATTTGCCAAGCCGCGCTCGGCGCCGATGGAGGAGATCGGCGGCGTCGAGCTACCGAGCTATCGCGGCGATATCGTCAATGACATCGAGTTCACCGGCGCTGCCCGCGCGCCCGATCCGCGGCGCCAGCTCGAGGCTTATCGACAATCGGCGGCGACGCTCAATCTCCTGCGCGCCTTCGCGACCGGCGGCTACGCCAATCTCGAAAATGCCCATCGTTGGATGCTCGGCTTCGTCAAGGATAGCCCGCAATCGAGCGCTTACAGGGAACTCGCGGATCGCATCACGGAGACGCTCGCCTTCATGCGCGCGATCGGCCTCGATCCGGAAGCGCATCCCGAGCTCCGACAGACCGATTTCTACACGTCACACGAAGCGCTGCTCCTCGGCTACGAGGAGGCGATGACGCGTGTCGATTCAACGACGGGTGACCATTACGCGACATCAGGGCACCTAATCTGGATCGGTGACCGGACGCGTCAGCCAGATCACGCGCATGTCGAATATGCGCGCGGCATCAAGAACCCGATCGGGCTGAAATGCGGTCCCTCGTTGACGCCAGACGGGCTTTTGAAGCTCATCGACATGCTCAACCCGGCGAACGAAGCCGGACGTCTAACGCTGATTTGCCGTTTCGGCTCCGACAAGGCGGCGGACTACTTACCGAGCCTCATCCGCGCCGTGCGCCGCGAGGGCCGCAACGTCGTTTGGTCCTGCGATCCAATGCACGGCAACACGGTGAAAGCCGGCGCGTATAAAACGCGGCCGTTTGAGCGGATCATGAGCGAGATCCGGACTTTCTTCGCCGTGCATCAAGGCGAAGGTACATATGCCGGCGGCATCCATCTCGAAATGACCGGCAAGAACGTCACCGAATGCACCGGTGGTGCGCGCGCGATTTCGGAAGGCGAACTCAAGGACCGCTATCACACCTATTGCGATCCGCGGCTCAATGCCGAGCAAGCGATCGAGGTGGCTTTTCTGGTCGCCGAGCTTTTGAAGGCCGAGCGCCTCGCGCGCGGCACGCCGGAAGTGCACGCGGCGGAGTAGAGGACACTCTACCAGGGCGCAGGCGACCCGCGCTTCCGTGCGTCCGGCAGCGGCGTTTTCGCCGGCCGGAACAGGCGCTCGATGAGAGCGCGCAAACGCGCGCGTTCGGGGGCATACGGGCCGAACCCAAGCAGCGCATCGTACTCCGTTGCGCTGCCGCTGCGCTGCGCATGATCGCGGCGCGCGCGGGCGTCCTCTTCTGTCATTCGCATGCATGCGCACTATGTGAGCGCAAAAGAGCCAGTCAACCCGGGAGGCGCTCGTGATCGTAAGGATTGCGGCCGTTTTTGCCGCATTAGTTGCAACAAGCTGTCTTTGCGCAGCGCAACAGCGCATGACAGCCGATAAACCGCCGGCGCCGGCGCAAGCCTCCGATCCCTCGACATTACCGGAGCAAGAGATCGGCCGCCGCATTCTGTTAAAGCCCGGCGACCTGCCGGAGCCGAAGGCAACGCCGGTCGCCTCGAGCCGCTCGTTTATTCTGCCGTATACCGGGCAGGTGCCGCGGGTGCCCGACGGTTTCAAAGTCACTTTGTTTGCGCGTGGCCTGGAACATCCGAGGCGCATGCTGGTCCTGCCGAACGGCGATGTCATCGTCGCCGAGCAGCGACCCGGCTACCTCACTCTGCTGCGCGAGAGCGAAGACGGGACAGCGGCCTGGATAGAACGGCACGCTGAGGGCTTCAATGCGCCTTACGGGCTCGCCTGGCGCGACGGCAACATCCTTGTCGCCGACCAGGATGGCATCTGGAGTGTGCCGCATCGACTCGGCGGATTGCGGCCGGGCCCGGCAAGCGTGCAGCGCCTTGAAGACGTGCCGCCTGAGAATCGCAAACCGACGCCGTCACTGGTTGGCGAGAAGATGATCACGCCGAAAGGCGTGTTCGGCATCGTGCAGGGCCATCAAAACCGGCCGCTCGCAATCGATCCCAAATCCGGCGCGTTGTTTGTCGGTGTTGGCTCTTCCGGCAATATCGGCGTAGAGCCTGAGGTTAAAGCGTCGATCCAACGTTTCGACGCCAATGGCGCTAACCAGGCCACCTACGCGTCCGGCATGCGCAACCCGACGGCGCTCGCATTTCAGCCAGGCAGCGGCGATCTCTACGCGCTCGTGCAGGAGCGCGACGGTCTCGGCGATGGCCTCGTTCCGGATTTCATGACGCGCGTGCAACAGGGCGGCTTTTATGGCTGGCCCTACGCCTATATCGGCCCGCGTCCGCAGCCGGGGTTTGCGCAGCTCGCTCCGGACAAAGTGAAAGCGACGCTCACCCCCGACATCTTGTTCGAGGCGCACTCGTCTTTGCTCGATATCGTCTTCTATGAGGGCGATCAGTTTCCACCGGATTTCAAAGGTGATGCATTTGTCGCCTTACGTGGTTCCTGGAACCGCTCCGAGCCGACCGGATACAAGATCGTGCGTGTACGTTTCAAAGATGGACGTCCGGAGGGGTCGTATGAAAATTTCATGACCGGCTTCTGGGTGTCGGGCATGAACCGCGCCGAGGCGTGGGGACGGCCGGCTGCGCTCGCGGTGATGAAGGACGGCTCGCTGCTGGTTGCCGACGACACTGCAGGTACGATCTGGCGCGTCACGCGCGAAAAAAAGTAAAGGAGACCCGAACTACTCCGCAGCCTGCGTTTCTGAGTTCGAACGAGAACCGATCCACACGGTAAGCGGCTGCCTGCGGCCGCGGATCGGCACTTCATGCGGGCCGGTGAAAGATTTTCGCATGTCGAATTCCAAAGAGCCTGCTGCGACAGCATCATCGCTGAACACGAACTCCGCGCCGTTCTGCGCGGCGACAGCCAATAGCCGACTCGCGGTATTCACAACGTCGCCTGTCGCGGTGATGTGCTGATGGACCTCAGCCCCGAGACGCGACAGAACGACAGCGCCGTGGTGAACACTGATGCGCGCACCGAGCGTATAATTATCGGGCAAAGTCAGCCCTGCGATCCATCTATTTAACGCGGCGCCGAGACTCAACGCCGCTTCGATCGCATGGCGCGCGTCGTCGTGTTGTGGTGCCGGCAGGCCGAAGACCAGCATGGCACCGTCGCCCATGAAACTTTCGACATAACCGTTATGTCGTAGCGCTTCGTTCTCGATGATCGAATGAAACTCTTTCAGAAAGTCACGCGTGCGCTGTGGGCCAAGCTGCTCGCTCACACCGGTGAAACCTGAGAGGTCGACGAATAGGATTGCCGCGTTCTGCTGGACCGGTTCCAGTAAAAAACGCGGATTAGCGGCGATTGTGCCGGCTATCGCCGGTGATTGGAAGCGCCGGAATGCCTCGCGTTGCGTGCGCACGCGCTGCTTGCTGCGGTGCTCCAGCCAAAGCCGAAGCGAGCCGAACACAAGACCCGCCGGCAATGTCGCGGCGAGCGGCAATGCCATGGCGAGCCAGTAGTTTCGCGTGAACGCGAAAACCACAACGGCCAACCAGAGGAGCAGCGGCGCAAATGAGAGCGCGATGGCAAGGCTGATGCGCCGCAAGCATAGCGCAAGAACCGTCAGGACGGGCAGGATCACGCTCGCGGCAAGATCGATGCGGCGCGTTGCAATATCGCGGATCAAGCCGTTGCCGGTGACAAGATGCGCGACGGCTGTCGCCTCGACTTCGACGCCGGGAAAGAGCGGATCGAACGCCGTGGCGAACGTATCGGCGGTACCTATCGCCGTCGCGCCAATGAGCACGATGCGGCCGCGCACTGCATCTGCGGGAGCGCCGTCGAGGATTGTGTGTGCGCTGATTGTTGATATCGTGCCGCGCGGGCCGAAAAATCGCAGCGGCAGGTGATAGCCAATATCGACGGCACTCTTCGAGGCGCCGACGCGAACGTCGTTTTGATCGATTTCCGGATCGCTTCCCACGGCTGTAGCACTGGCGCGCAGCGCAAAGCATGGCAGAAGCTCCGCGCCCGATCGGATCAGCAACGGCACATAGCGCGGCGTGCCGCCGTGGTCGGCGGAGATGTTGACGAGCCCGATCTCGCCGGCTTCCGCGATCGGCGAAATAGGCGCGGCGATGCTTCCCGCGATGGGCAACGCGACGGCAGGTTCTCCGCCGAGCGATGTATCGGAAAATGCATCGCCGCGCGGAAATAGAGCCGCCGCGCCGATGACCGCACGCGCACGGCGGATCGCCTCGGCAAGTTGCGCATCGGCATCGGCCGGACCGCGTTCGAGGAACAGCATGTCGAGTGCGATCGCTTTGGCGCCGCTGTCAATCAGGTGGTTGACGATTTGCGCAAGCAAAGCACGGGGCAGTGGATAGGCGCCGACGCGCCGCACTGTTTCGTCGTCGATCGCGACAATGACGATGCCGTCGGGCGGCGTCCGTTCGCCGGCGATCAAGAGGCGCCAGTCCGTCATCGGACCCTCGACGCGGTCGAGAAGTGACGCGCGCCCTTGCAAATGCCAAATGCCCAACGAGGCGCCCCAAGCGCCCGCAACTATTGTTGCGCCCAAGGCGACGGCCGCCCGCCATGAGCGCAGGCGCGAAAACATCAGCGGCCGAAGCGCGCCATCAGCTTTTGCACGCGCTCCGCCGCCCAGACATGTGCGTCGATCGGCTTGCCCGGGATGACATCGGAGCCCTCGCCGGGGCCGAGGGTGGCGCGCTCACGCGTCGAGCGGTTCTCAACACCGACCTTGCCGCGCGACACGAAAACGTCGGTCTCCGTCTTCTCCCCCTTGACGTCGACGGCGTAGAGCGTGCCGCGCACGGAGGCGATCGCGTGCGGGGTGAGCACCTGGAAGCCGCCGCGGCGTCCGGGCGTGACATCGACGAGAACGGCGCGGTTCGTCACTTCGAGCTTGTTCTGGCTCACAAGGCGGTATTGCGCGCCTTGTTCCGCTTCGATGGAGAGCCCGCTGCCGCAGCGCAGAACCTCGCGCGGGGGGTCGGCGAGGGACGTGAGCTTGCATCCTGCAATGGACTGCGCCTGAAGGGGGGCTGCCATCATCATAAAGGCCGCGCATGCAGCCAAGATCGAGCCGGTACTGAAAATCCGCTTGAACATGTGCGCTCCCTCCCTTGCCAGGACAGCGAACCAGGGCAGGAAATTCCCTAAACGCAAACCGGGTCGCCTTCGCGCGAGGCAACCCGTTCCCCAGGCACGTTAGCATAGGCCGGCAGAGGCGTGACGTGCTGGCGCGCACGTCCCTGCTCGTGGGGCAGCCCGGCCGTGCGTCGCGGGGCACGTCCTGCGGTGCCATTTGGCCGACGTCTGCGCTTTCTGCATGGGCGGCCCGCCCGTGTCGAATGAAGCGGAATATGCCCTGCTGCAACCGCGTCGAAGCTCTATCTCAACCCGTCGAAGCCCTCGGAGGACAGGTTATGAACCATGGCGTGCCCGCACTGCATCCAACCCGCCGCTTTGTTCTGAAGCTCGGCTCGCTTGCGACCGGCACGCTGTTGTTGCCAGCCCTGGGGTCAGCCCAAACAAACGCGACCCCCAAGAAGATCGGCGTGATCGGTTCGGGCAAGATCGGCAGCACGGTCGGAACCCTCTGGGTGAAGGCCGGCCATCAGGTCCTGTTCTCGTCGCGCCATCCGGAGGAACTGAAGGACCTCGTTGCGGGACTTGGACCTTCGGCGCGCACCGGCACCCCCGAAGAGGCGATCGCCTTTGGCGACGCAATCCTGCTGGCGGTTCCCTATAAGGCCTATCCGCAAGTTGGACAGGATTATGCGAAGGCGCTTTCTGGTAAGGTCGTGCTCGACGCCGGCAATGCGACGGTCGCGCGCGACGGGCAGGAACTGCTCGACGAGACGAAACAGAACGGCATTGGTAAGACCACGGCCAAATATTTTCCTGGCGCTCGCATCGTGCGTGCGTTCAACACGCTCGGCTATACGGTTCTCGCTCGCAATGCACACAAGGAAGGTGGGCTGCAGGCAATCCCTATCGCCGGCGATGACAAAGATGCGCTCGCCGTTGCATCGGGCCTTGTTAAAGACGCGGGCTTCGAACCAGTTGTCGTCGGCGGCCTCGATCGCGCCAACGACTTCGCCATGGGTGCGCGCGGTTATGGGCAGCAAGTCACGGCAGCGGAGCTTAAGAAAACGCTTGGACTGACCGAGTGATTCCGGTTTGAACCGAACGCCGGAGCTGCGTCAGGAACACGATCCGGCACATCCCGGGTTGATCGAGCGCGTCTTTCAGGTGCGGCGACCGGAACTTGAGGTCGTCGGCTGGTCCTGGCTCTACATCTTCTCGATCCTCTCGTCTTACTACGTGATGCGGCCCATCCGCGAGCAGATGGGCGTATCGGGCGGCATCGAGAATCTGCCGTGGCTGTTCACTGCAACGCTCGTCGCCATGATTCTGCTCAACGTGCCATTCGGGTATCTCGTGAAGCGATTGCCGCGCGTGCGCTTCATACCGATCACTTATCGTTTCTTCACCGCCAACATCCTCCTGTTTGCTCTGGCGCTGCATCTGGCAAGCCAGGAACAGGCGGTTTGGATCGGCAGGTTCTTCTTCGTCTGGCTGTCCGTCTTCAACCTCTTCGTGGTCTCCATTTTCTGGCAGACGATCGTCGATGTGTTCACGTCGGAGCAGGGCAAGCGCCTGTTCGGCTTGATCGCGGCCGGCGCGACGATCGGCGCGATCGTCGGCTCGGCTGCAACCGCGCTGCTCGCGCGGGCTGTCCCGACATGGGGCTTGCTTCTCGGCGCCGCAGCGCTTCTCGAGATTGCGGTATTCAGCGCGCGCAGGCTCTCGCGCGTCTCCGATAAGCTTGCGCACAAGCCGCTTGCGCAATCGGGCGAGCAGGCGATCGGCGGCTCGACGTTTGCAGGCCTGCTGCATGTCGTGAGATCGCCCTATCTGTTGCACGTCAGCCTGTTCTTTTTGCTGTTCTCGATCACCAGCACGTTTCTTTATTTCGAGCAGGTCAACGTCGCCAAGCAAGCGTTCCCGGATCGCGGCGCGCAAACGGCGTTCTTTGCGACGGTCGATCTCGCCGTCAATGTGCTTACGCTTTTCATTCAGCTTTTCCTGACGGGGCGCGTCGTGCGTCTTTTCGGCGTCGGACTCGCGCTCGCCTCCTTGCCGCTCCTCAGCATCGCTGGATTTGCGGTGCTGGTTTACGCGCCGACAATTGTGTCCATCGTCGCGTTCCAGGTTCTGCGGCGCGCCGGCAATTTTGGTATCGCGCGGCCCACACGCGAAATTCTGTTCACGGTCCTGCCGCGTGAAGACCGTTATAAATCGAAGAGCGTCATCGACACGGTCGTCTATCGTCTCGGCGATCAGGCCGGCGCCTGGTCCTATGCGCTCGTCGGGTTTCTGCAATGGGGCGCTGCGGCGCTGCCGATCGTCGCGATCCCGATCTCGGTGCTCTGGCTGATCAACGCGATCTGGCTCGGACGCCGGCAGGAAGAACTGGCGGCGAATGTGCCTGCCGCGCCGCCACTGCCGTCGCGCGACGCAAAAGTGGCGACAGTCTCATGAGCCGTGCCGGATTTACGCGCGCAGAAATTCTGCGCCTTGCAGGGGGCGCCGGCGCTGCCGGTCTGTTCGGGACGCGCGTGCACGCCGAACAATCCGGAGAAAAGCCCGCAATGCAAACGCGCATCATTCCGTCGAGCGGCGAGAAGCTCCCCGTCATTGGCGTTGGCACGTGGCAGGGTTTCGATGTCGGCGCCGATGCTGTGGCGCGGAAGCAGCTTACGCAGGTTCTCGCTACGCTCTTTAATGCCGGCGGTTCGGTGATCGATTCTTCGCCAATGTATGGAACATCGGAGGACGTCGCGGGCACTCTCGTCGCCGGGATGGGTGCTCGCTCGAAGGCCTTCATCGCGACGAAGGTTTGGACCCGCGGGCGCGAGGCCGGCGTCCAACAGATCAACCGTTCGATGCAGCTCCTGCGCGCCGACAAACTCGATCTTATGCAAATCCACAATCTTCTGGACTGGCGCGTTCATCTTGCAACCTTGCGCGATCTCAAGAGCAAAGGCCGCATCCGCTATCTCGGCGTTACGCATTACACATCGAGCGCGTATCACGAGCTCGAAGCGGTCATGCGCGAGCAGCAGCTCGACTTCGTTCAGGTCAATTATTCCGCCGATGATCGTGCCGCGGAGCAGCGCATCCTTCCGCTTGCTGCGGAGCGCGGCATGGCAGTCTTGATCAATCTGCCCTTCGGCGGCGGCGGCTTGTTGCGGCGATTGCGGTCAAAGCCGCTGCCGGATTGGGCAAGCGAGATCGGCTGCGCGAGCTGGGCACAAATATTGTTGAGATTCGTGATCGGCCATCCCGCCGTGACGTGCGTCATTCCGGGTACTGCCAACCCGGATCACATGCGGGATAATGCGGCTGCTGGCATCTGGCCGATCCTTGACGATGCCGCTCGGCGACGCATCGCCGCCGAAATTAACTGAATATGCCACCGGCAGCAGACACTGTTCGACAAAGCTTGAAGTAGGCAGCGATCGTCCCCGAGCTTCGCCTTGCTTAGCGTATGTTATTACTAAGTTGCAGCGCGTCGAATAAGCTCTCTCGGTGCCTCATTATTTCTTCGACACGCGCAGCGATTCGCATCTCGTGCGGGATGAAAGCGGTCAGCATCTCGACGGCATGGACGCGGTGCGCAATGAGGCGGCGCGCGGGCTTGCCGACCTGGCCCACGATGCGATACCTCGCGCATCCCGGGGAGAGTTGGCGGTGGAGGTTCGCGACGAAGCCGACCAAGCCGTTCTGACGGCGGCTTTGCGGTTTGAAGTAGCTGTCGTCGCAGCTAAAATTGACTGGATTGAAACAGGGTCCGCCCGCGGCTAAGGCAGGAGAATGTTTGAAAATCCATTGAATCGGCTCATCCGCAGGCTTGAAGTGGACACGACCGCTCTTTCGCAGGCGGAAAAAGATGCGATCCTGCGCTTGCCGATGACGATCAAAGAGGTTGGCGCTGACCAGGATATCGTCCGTGAGGGCGACCGGCCGACGCAATGCTGCGTGGTCGTCGAAGGCTTCCAGTGCCGCTACAAGATGCTGCTCGACGGTGGCCGGCAAATCCTGTCGTTTCATGTTCCCGGCGATATGCCCGATCTGCAGAGTCTATTTTTGTCGACGATGGATCACTCTCTCGGGACATTGACACCGAACCGGGTGGCATTGATCAGCCATGACGCATTGCGGGAACTCATCCGCGTGCAACCGGCTCTCGCGGAGAGGTTTTGGCGTGAGTCGCTCATCGACGCGGCGATCTTTCGCGAATGGATCACCAATGTCGGCAGCCGCGACGCCTATGCCCGCCTCGCGCACGTTATATGTGAGTTTTATGTGAGGTTGCGCGCGGTCGGACTGACCAAGGATGCGACTTTCGATTTCCCGATCACGCAAACCGAGCTTGCTGACGCAACCGGTCTCTCGACCGTACACGTCAATCGCAGCATTCAACAGATCCGTGCCAATGGGCTGATTATATGGGAGCGCGGCGCGTGCACGATTCCCAATTTGGCCGCTCTGAAAGAAGCCGCGATGTTCGAGCCGAACTATCTGCATATGCGCGAGGGAAATGCGGCGGCATGAGGCGCGCATTGGCAGAAACAGCCTGGCTGGGGGACCTGGATTCGAACCAAGATTAACGGAGTCAGAGTCCGTCACCTTGGGTTTCCTGGGCAAACATGGCCGTTCCTCTCTGTTCCTAAATCCTTGAAAATGCAGCAAAGGGCATATCCTGCCCTTTCCAATTCTTGCGTCCTATTTTATTTCTCATGGTAGCCCGGTGGTAGCCAAGGACTTTCCATGAAACTGACCAAGCGAGCGATTGATGCCATCCAGCCCGGCGAAAAACGGGTTCCTATTTGGGATGATGAACTTCCCGGTTTCGGCATTCGCGTTAATCGCAATGGCCACAGTGTCTACGTTCTAAAGTATCGCGCTGATGGGCGGCAGGGTTGGTTCACAATCGGCAAGCACGGCGCACCGTGGACGCCGGAGCAAGCACGTAAAGAAGCACTGCGGCTTCTGGGTGAGGTTGCGCTTGGTGGCGATCCCGCGCGCAAGCGAAAAGAAGAGCGCACAGCAATCACGGTCGCCGAGCTGTGCGATCAGTACCTCGCCGAAGGCGTTGCGCATAAAAAGGCGCTGACGCTCAAATCAGACCGAGGCCGCGTCGAGCATCACATAAAGCCTCTCCTCGGCAATCGACGGGTCGCGTCGCTGACGCGCGCCGATATCGAAAAGCTTTTAAGCGATGTCATCCGCGGCAAAACCGCCGCAAAAGTTCCCGGGAAGAATCGCGCGCCGGGTACGCTGCCCAAAGGCGGGCAAGGCGTTGGAGCTCAATGCGTAGTGCTCATGGGTACCCTCCTAAGTTTCGCCAAAGCGCGTGGAATCCGCGAAGACGACCCTGCTCACGGTGTAAAAAAACCAGCCGTCCGCAAACTGGAACGCTTCCTTACAAGGGACGAGATTCGTCGTTTTGCGACGGCCTTGAAGGTTGAATGCGAACGCGCACCATATGAATGCGCTGCGATCACGCTGCTGCTATTCACGGGCTGCCGCAGAAGCGAGATTCTAACCCTTAAATGGCGCCAGGTGGATTTTGAGCGGGAGATGCTGCTGCTTCCCGATAGCAAGAGCGGGGCTAAGCCTGTCTATCTGAATGCGCCAGCGATCGATCTGTTGAAGCAAATTCCTCGCGTGGATGGCAATCCCTATGTCATCATCGGAAAACGAGAAGGTTCGCAT
>JAFAVH010000433.1 GCA_019242655.1 Methylobacteriaceae bacterium | reverse complement strand
AGCGACGTCGTAATCCTGCCAGATGTAAGTTTGCAGGAAGCGCGGGTGGTCCGGCAGCCGATAGAGGATTTCCGCCGTCGTCAAACCATATCCCGCGAGCTGGCGGATGAAGTCGGGTGAAGCACTGCGCGTCTGGCTTACAGGGCCTTTGTCCATCTCACGTCCTCCGAAAAGGCAACGTCGATCAGGCATTCGCGTTGCGGTACGAGCGTGAGCCGCCGCAACGCCTTCCATTGCGCCGCGCGAAAGGTGAATGATGCGTTAACCATGCCGCAGCGGCGCATCTAAGAGGTTCAGCAAAGGCTATGCCTTAATGAAGGCGAGCGCTTGCCGGCCCTATCTTTGCCAACCTGTGTTGCGGCGAAGACGCAGTTCGAACCTGCAGTATTTTTATTTCAGCCAGGGCGGCAGCGCGTCCTGGGAAATCATGTCCTCGTAAGTGGGACGCGGGCGCACCACCGCGTAGTCCCGGCCGCGGACCATCACTTCCGGCACGAGCAGGCGGGAATTGTAGGTGCCGGCATGTACCGCGCCATAGGCGCCGGCCGACATGATGGCGAGGAGATCGTCGCATGCAGGTTCCGCGATTTCCCGGTCGAGCGCGATGTAGTCCCCGGTTTCGCAGACAGGGCCCACCACGTCGGCCGTAATTCTGCGCGCGGCTGCATTCTGCAATACGGGCTGAATCTCCTGATAGGCTTCGTAAAGCGTTGGACGGATGAGATCGTTCATTCCGGCGTCGACGACGACGAATGTCTTGTCCTCGCCGCGCTTCACATAAATGACTTGCGTGACCAGTATGCCGGCATTGCCGACGATGAGTCTGCCCGGCTCGAAAATCAGCTTGCAGCCTAGCGCGTTCGTGCGACGCCGAACGATCTCTGCATAGCGATCTGGATGGTATGTTTGCGGGTCATCGCCTGGGCGATACGGAATTCCCAAACCGCCGCCGAGATCGACGTGCTCGATCTGATGTCCGTCGGCGCGCAAAGCCTGAACGAAGTCTGCCGCGCGCGCAAAGGCCTGATCGAACGGTTCGAGATCGGTGATCTGCGAGCCGATGTGAATGTCGACACCGGTGACTTGAATCCCAGGAAGCCGCGCGGCCTGCGCATAGACTTCGCGGGCGCGCGCGAGCGGAATGCCGAACTTATTCTCCGACTTGCCGGTGGCGATCTTGGCGTGCGTCAATGCATCGACATCAGGGTTGATGCGGATGGCAATGCGCGCCGTCGCACCGCGAGACTGCGCGATGGCCGAGATTGTTTCCAACTCCTGCTCCGACTCGACGTTAAAGCAGAAGATGTCCTCATCGAGTGCCGCCTCGATTTCGCGCTTGAGTTTGCCAACGCCGGAAAATGTGATGCGCTCGCCTGGCACGCCGGCGGCACGGGCGCGGCGCAATTCACCTTCGGATACGATGTCCATCCCAGCGCCGAGACGCGCCAGCGTGGAGAGAACCGCCTGGTTTGAATTTGCCTTGATCGAATAGCAGACGCGCGCGTCCATTCCGGCGAACGCATCCGAGAAGACGCGATAGTGCCGCATCAGCGTGGCCGTCGAATAGCAATAAAACGGGGTGCCGACGGCCGCAGCGATCTCGGGCAACGCGACATCTTCGGCGTGAAGCACGCCGCCGCGATATTCGAAATGGTTCATCTCAAGCGGAGTGCCGTCAGAGCAGCGGATCGAGCGGGAAACTTGAGCGACCGGTCCCGGGCACGACCTGCTGCTCGGGAACGCCGGTCTGGTAAGCCGGCCCGAGCGGCTCGGTCGCAAGCCCGCCAGCAGGTGTCGTCACCTGCGGAGAGGGCGGTCGCGGGACGGTTTGCGGCACGGCGGCGGCAGAGCCCGGCGGCGGCTCCAGCGGACCCTTCCGCCCACAGCCCGCCAGCCCCGCCGCGATGAGGCAGGTCAACAGGGCAGCGCAAAAGGTGCGGGTGGGCAGCAAGATCGGCTCCGAACATGCTCTACTATAGCCTACCCGCCGCTTAATGCGAAAGAACGGCGGAAGTCGCCGGGCTGCTGCCGGCCCTTTCGGCTTGCTCCGCCTTCGCTGCGGCGATTGCCTCCAAGACGCGCCGCGGCGTGATCGGCGATATCAGAAGCTCGGCGCCCATGCCCTTCAGCGCATCGTTGACGGCATTGGTGATCGCCGCCGGCGGCGCGATGGCGCCGCCCTCGCCGATGCCTTTCTGCCCGAACAACGTGTAGGGCGCGAGCACTTCCATATGGTCGAGCCGCGGCGCCGGCACCTCCGTCGGACCGGGAAGCAGATAATCAGCAAAAGTCGAGGCAAGCGGCTGGCCGGCGGAATCGAATGGCATTTCCTCGTACAGCGCGGTGCCGATACCCTGCGCGTAGCCGCCGTAGATCTGACCGTCGACGACCATCGGATTGATGAGCTTGCCGCCGTCTTCGACAATGACGTAGTCCAAAATCTCGACGTCGCCGATTTCCGGATCGACGGCGACCAGCGTCGCATGCGCGGCGTAGCTGAACGTGCCGGAATCGACCGGCGGCTTGTAGCCGACCGTTGCTTCCAGTCCGCCGCGATTGACATCGCCCGGCAAATCCTGCGGCCGCAAGTACCAGGTGCGCGCGATGTCGGCGATGCCGACATCGCCGGAGCCTGAGAGAACGCGCCCGTCGCGGAACGTCACGCTTGCCGGATCGGCCTGCAGGAGTTTCGCGCCGATCTGCTTGGCGCGCTCGGCGATCTCGCGGCAAGCACTCGCAACCGCGCCCCCTGCCATCACCGCGCAACGCGATCCCCATGTGCCGGTCGAGTACGGCGTCAGCGCCGTATCGCCGAGCACGACGCGGACCTTCGCGACATCGACGCCGAGGACTTCATGCGCTATCTGCGCCAGCGTCGTCTCCAAGCTCTGCCCGTGCGAATGCACGCCGACGCGCAGTTCAAGGCCGCCATCCGGCGTCATGCGAGCGGTCGCCTGCTCGTGGCCGGGCACCATCGGCACGCCCCAGCCGGCATAGACCGCGGTGCCATGCGAGCCCTGCTCGCAGTAGATGGCGAGACCAGTGCCGATCAGCCGCCCGTCCGGCTCGCCCCGCTTCTGCCGCTCACGGATTGCCGGCAGATCGATCGCCGCAACCGCGCGGCGCAAAGCCTCGGGATAGTCGCCGCTGTCGAAATGCTTCTTCGTGATGTTGTCGAACGGCATCTGCTCCGGCCGCACGAGGTTTTTCAGCCGCACTTCGTGCGGCTCCATGCCGGCTTCGCGTGCGACAAGATCGAGCACAGTTTCGAGCGCAAAGCAGACGCCGGTCCGCGCGACGCCGCGATAGGGAAGAATGGGACACTTGTTGGTCGCGACCGCCCAGGTGTGGCAGCGATAGGCCGCGAAATCGTAGGGACCCGGCAGGATGCTGACGACCTGCGCCGCCTCAAGGCAGGCGGAGAACGGATAGGAAGAATACGCGCCGGAATCGACATGCGCCTCGCAATCGATGCCGCGTAAGCGTCCGTCGCGATCCGCGTAAGCGGTGATCACATAGTGATGCTCGCGGCAATTGGCGCTTGCGGTCAGATGTTCGCGGCGATCCTCGATCCAGCGCACCGGATGACCGCGCTTCATCGTCAGCCATGATAGGCAGACTTCCTCTGGTAAGAGGATGCCCTTGTAGCCGAAGCCGCCGCCGACATCGGGCGAGACGACGCGCACCGCCGCCTGGTCGAGCGACAGGCACTCGGACAATCCGTTGCGGTTGATATGCGGCATCTGCGTCGCCGTGTAGACAGTGAGCTGCTCGAGCCGCGAGTCCCATGTGGCGACCACGGCGCGGCCTTCCATCGGCGCCATCGATTGACGTGCCGTGCGAAGCTCGCGCGTCACCTTGATAGGTGCATCGAACGCTTTGCCGATATCGACGTCGGCGAAAGTTTCGAGAAAGACGTTGTCGCCCCAATGCTCGTGCACGAGCACGGAATCGGGTTTGCGTGCCGCGAGCATGTCGTGGATGGCGGGCAATTCCTCGATATCGAGCGTGATCGAGGCCGCGATATCCTCGGCCTCCGCGCGCGTCGGCGCGACGCACATCGCGACAAGCTCGCCGACCTGCCTGACCTTGCCCGTTGCAAGCACTGGCTGTTCGGACACCTTGAACCCGGGCAGCGCGGAGACGGCGCGGATCGGCTTCACCCCATCGAGGTCGGCGGCGACGAACACGGCGTCCCGATATTGCGGCGGTACCGCAATGCCGCGAATGCGCCCATGCGCGACAGGGCTGCGCAGGAACGCAACATCCTGCATGCCGGCGAGGCGGATATCGGCAACATATTGACCGCGCCCGCGCATGAGGCGGTCGTCCTCCTTGCGCGTCAGGCGTGCACCAATTCCCTGTTCGCTCAACGGCTCACCACTTCACTTCATCTCGGCGGCAAGTTGGCATCCGGACCTCCCGATGACAAGCAGCCACGCGTCGCGAGCGAGGGCAGTTTCCCCACGCGCGGTCGCGTGATAGTGCACGCGGATGCTGAGACTGGGGTACAAGGCGTCGTCCGAGCAATTCGCTCCGCGCGAGCTTTTGGAGTTCGCGTGTCTTGCCGAACGGGCCGGCTTCGATTCCGCCTTCATCAGCGATCATTTTCAGCCTTGGCGGCATACGGACGGGCACGCACCCTTCGCCTTTTCCTGGCTTGGCGCACTTGGTGCGAAGACCTCGCGCATCGTGATGGGCACGAGCGTGCTGACGCCGACCTTTCGCTATCACCCCTCGGTCGTGGCGCAAGGCTTCGCGACGTTGGGCGAGCTCTTTCCCGGCCGTGTGATACTCGGCGTCGGCACCGGCGAATCCTTGAACGAAGTACCGGCGACCGGAATGAAGTGGCCGGAGCAGCGCGAGCGTTTCGCACGATTGCGTGAGGCACTGCGATTGATCCGCCAGCTGTGGAAGGAAGATCGCGTTTCGTTTGACGGCGAATTTTACAAGACTGTCAACGCGACAATCTATGACCGGCCGAAAGTGCCGGTGCCGATCTATGTCGCCGGCGCCGGTCCGATGATTTCAAAATATGCAGGTGCGAACGCCGAGGGTTTCATCTGCACGAGCGGCAAGAATGAGTCGCTCTATACAGAGACGCTGCTGCCAAATGTCGAAGCGGGATTGCAGCAGGCTCACCGTGCGTCCGACGCGATCGACCGCTTGATCGAGGTGAAAGTCTCGTTCGATCCCGATCTGCAGCGCGCCATGAACGATACGCGCAACTGGGCCGCGCTGAGCCTGACGCCTGAGGAAAAGCTTTCGGTCGAAGACCCGCTCGAGATGGAGCGCCTTGCCGACGCATTGCCGGTCGAGCGCGCGGCACAGCGCTGGATCGTCTCGTCCGACCCGGACGAGCATGTCGAGCGCATCAAGGCATATATCGCGCTCGGCTTTCGCCATCTCGTCTTCCATGCGCCGGGCAAGGATCAGGCGCGGTTTATCGAGCTTTATGCCGAGCAAGTCATGCCGCGCTTGCGGGCGCTTGCGTGAATTTCAGTGAAGGCTGCGGCGCAGATCACTTGTACGGGACTGCCCGGCATTCCGCTGATCGGCGAAGGCGACGATCTCGTCGAAATCATCTCCGATGCGTTGGGCAATATCGCGCTGATGAGCGGCGATGTCCTCGTGATCGCACAGAAGATCGTCTCGAAAGCGGAAGGCCGGCGTGCCAGGCTCGCGGACTTCACGCCTTCGGCTGAGGCGTATCGCCTTGCCGAAATCGTGAAAAAGGACCCGCGGCACATCGAAGCTATCCTTTCCGAGAGCACCGAGGTGATCCGCGCGGCGGAAGGCGTGCTCATCGTGGCCCACCGCTTGGGTTTCGTCATGGCCAATGCCGGGATCGATCAGTCGAATGTCGCGGACGATCCTGACGCGATCCTGCTCTTGCCGCGCGATCCCGGAGCCACGGCGGCGCGGCTCAAGGCAGGGCTCGATGCGCGGCACAGGACCGATGTCGGAATTATCATCAACGACAGTTTCGGCCGTCCCTGGCGCAACGGCGTTGTCGGCGTGGCGATCGGCGCTGCCGGCATACCTGCATTGCAAAGTCTCGTCGGCACGCCCGATCTCCACGGCCGCGCCCTACGCGTTACGGAAGTTGCGCTCGCCGACGAACTCGCCGCCGCGGCCTCGCTGGTCATGGGACAATCGGCGGAGGGCATTCCCGTGGTACATGTGCGCGGGTTTGCGGCAACGGGCGTGCGCGGCACTGCCGCGGCGCTGATCCGGCCGAAGGAGCGGGACTTGTTCCGGTGAAGAGCGGACGTCAACGCATCATCGCTTTGTGCGGCGGCATCGGCGGAGCGAAGCTCGCGCGCGGGCTCTACGAGCTGCTCGGACCGGCCCTGACGGTGATCGTCAATACGGGGGACGATTTCGAGCATCTGGGCCTCACGATCTCTCCTGATGTCGACACCGTGCTCTACACGCTTTCCGATCTCAATGACCGCGAGCGCGGCTGGGGGCGTGCGGACGAGACCTGGAACTTCATGTCGGCGCTGGCGGAGGTCGGGGGCGAGACGTGGTTTCAGCTCGGCGACCGCGATCTCGCGCTGCATATCGAGCGCACGCGGCGCTTGAAGGAAGGGCAGAGCCTTACGCGCGTGATCGGCGATGTCGCGCAGCGCTTCGGGATCTCGGCGGAAATCCTGCCGATGTCGAACGACCCGGTGCGGACCATCGTTGTCACGGAAGACGCGCCGCTGCCGTTCCAGCGATATTTCGTCCACTTGCGTTGCGCGCCTGTTGTGAGTGCGATTCGTTTCGAAGGTGCGGAGACCGCGCAAGTCTCGCAGCAAATCGTTGCGGCATTTGAAGATCCCGATCTCGCCGCCATCGTGATCTGTCCCTCCAATCCTTATCTCAGCGTAGACCCGATCCTGGCTGTGCCGGAGATACGACGGCTGTTGCAGGAGACGCATGCGCCTATTGTCGCCGTCTCTCCGATCATCGGCGGCACGGCAATCAAGGGGCCGACGACAAAGATCATGGGCGAGCTGAGCATCGCGGCGACGAACGCTTCGATCGCGCATCATTATGAGGGGCTTTTGGACGGTTTGATCATCGATCGCGCCGACGCGACCGATACCGATGTGCTGCCTCTGCCTGCCATTGCGACCGCAACTCTGATGA
>JAFAVH010000080.1 GCA_019242655.1 Methylobacteriaceae bacterium | reverse complement strand
GGAAGTGGTTCCGAAGTGCGGGCGGGGAGCGGCGCCTGCGGCGTGAGGTTAACCTGATCCCGCGTCTCGGGAGACTTGCAAACCGGTGACGTACGTCGAAAGACGTGCGGCGCGGAGTAACCCGCCCGTCCGGCACTATGACCGGTCCGCGGCTCAGATCGCTTGAGCGGATTTAGGTGGCAGCACCGAAGTCCGCGAAGATGCGGGAAGCGAGAGTCAGAAATCGCCGCACACGCGGCGCCGGGCGACCGGCTTTTTAGTTTAGGTACGGCCGCCCGGCGCCCGTGTCCTCTGTTGTTTCGCGCGTGCGCTGGCCGCGCGGCGCTCGCGCGCGCCCGAATGCGCCAGCGACTCGCTGCCAGGACAATTGGGAGCGAGTCGCTGCTTGGACCCTCTCCCACGCAATGCTAACGAGGCAGACGAGAACTCAATGCCACTCACCGCCCTCACCAAATTCCGCGCCGTGCTCGCGGGCCGCAGTGCGGCTCACGTGAAGAACGCGACGCCGGACATATCAAGTCGCGCGCCGCGCGACAGATTCACTGCCGCCGCGGCAGCTCTTGAGACAAACGCGCGCGTGCTGGAAATCGGCACGAAACAATCGATCGAGGGCCGCTCGACGCATACGCTGCATATGTTCTCGAAAGTGTCGCGGCAAAATTATCTTATGGCAGATGTGGAAGCGGGCGCCGATGTCGACGTCATTGCCGACCTGCATGCTCTGCCGCAGGACTGGACGAACCGCTTCGACGCGCTCGTCGCCGTCTCGGTGTTCGAGCATCTCGAACGGCCGTGGATCGCGGCAAAAGAGGTCGCGCGCGTGCTTGCGCCGGGCGGCTGGTGCTACGTCGCCACGCACCAGACGTTTCCGCTGCATGGCTATCCCCAGGACTTCTTCCGCTTCAGCAAGGAGGCGCTCGCGCTGATCTTCCGCGACGCCGGCATGCATGTCGCCGAATGCGCATACGAGCAACGCGCCAAGATCACCGCACCAGCCGACTTCATCGCGCCGAGCTATCAGGACGAGTGGAACGCGACGTTTCCGTCTTACATGGTGGTGAACCTCTTTGCGGAGAAACGTACCTGAGCAGTCGAGCTTGGCAATGTGCTGGGCGATCGCTTGCGCAACCGGCGTGTAGGGGTGAGATTGACGGTGTTGGCGACAGGGAGAAAAAAATGATCGGATCGGGGCAGAAGCTTTGGTTTGCGGCAGGCCTTACATTGGCCGCGCTTGCAGCTGGCGTGACCGCCGCCAAGGCGCAGAAGAAATACGGACCGGGCGCAAGCGACACCGAGATCAAGCTCGGCCAGACAATGCCCTATAGCGGGCCGGCGTCAGCCTACGGCACGATCGGCAAGACCGAAGCGGCTTATTTCCAGATGATCAACGATCAAGGCGGTGTCAACGGCCGCAAGATCAACTTGATAAGCTACGATGACGGCTACAGCCCGCCGAAGACGGTCGAGCAAGTCCGCAAGCTCGTCGAAAGCGACGAAGTGCTCGCGACATTCCAAACGCTCGGCACGGCGCCAAACACGGCGATCATGAAATATATGAACGCCAAGAAGGTGCCGATGCTGTTTGTTTCGACCGGCGCAGCGAAGTTCACCGATCCCAAGAATTTTCCTTGGACCATCGGCTACAATCCGAGCTACGTCTCTGAGGCGCATGTCTATGCGCAATATATTGCGAAGGAAAAGCCGAACGCCAAGATCGCGATGCTGACGCAGAACGACGATTTCGGCCGCGATTATCTGAAGGGTTGGAAAGAGGTTCTGGGCAGCAAGGCAAATATGATCGTCGCGGAGGCGACCTATGAAGTCACCGATCCGACGGTCGATTCGCAGATGCTCAAACTGAAAGCATCAGGCGCCGATGTGCTGTTTAATGGCGGCACCCCGAAATTCGCGGCGCAAGCGATCAAAAAAGCCGCTGAACTCGATTGGCACCCGCTGCAGATCCTCAACATCAATTCAATTTCGGTGAGTGAGGTGCTGACGCCGGCAGGCGTGGAGAATGCGAAAGGCCTGCTTACCATCAATTACGGCAAGGACCCGGCCGATCCAAAGTGGAAGGACGACGCCGGCATGAAGAAATATTTTGAGTTCATGGATAAATACTATCCGAGCGGGGTGAAAGACAGCGTGTTCAACACCTACGGATACGGCACGGCGGAATTGATGGTTCAGGTGCTCAAGCAATGCGGTGACGATCTCACGCGCGAGAACCTGATGAAGCAGGCGACAAACATCAAGGATTTCGCCGGCTCGCTTGGTCTGCCGGGAATGTCGGTGACCACCACACACGACGATTATCGCGTCATCCAGCAGTTCCAGATGCAGCGTTTCGACGGCACGCGATGGGAGCTGTTTGGCCCGATCCTCAGCGACGAGATGAAAAGCCAGGGCTGAATGCAGGGATGCAGGTTGCGGCGCTCTATCGCTATCCGGTCAAAGGCCTCTCGCCCGAGCCGCTCGATCGCGTGACGCTGAAACCGGGGGCGTTTTTCCCAGGCGACCGGCTCTATGCGATCGAGAACGGGCCGTCGGGTTACGACCCGGCGGCGCCCGTGCATCAGCCGAAGATCAAGTTCCTGATGCTGGCGCGAAATGCGCGGCTTGCAGCGCTCGCGACGCGTTACGATGCCGTGACCACCGCGCTGACGATTGAACAAGACGGAGAGATCGTCGCCGCCGGGGAACTCGCGACGGAAGAAGGGCGCGCTGCGATCGAGCGGTTTATCGGATCGATTTGCGCGGACGAAATGCGCGGCCCGGCGCGCGTTCTTGGTGCAGCGGACGGATTCCGTTTCACGGATTCGCGTTCAGGCTTCGTGTCGCTGATCAATCTTGCGAGCGTTCGCACGATCGCTCATGTGGCCGCCCGCAGCCTCGATCCGCTGCGTTTCCGCGCCAACGTCTATGTCAGCGGCATGCAGGCGTGGGACGAGTTTTCGCTTGTCGGCAAGATGCTGCACATCGGCTCGGTTTCGCTCGAGCCGATCAAGCCAATCGATCGCTGCTTTGCAATCGATGTCGCGCCAGGCCGTGGCGTGCGCGACACCAACCTGCTGCCGCTTATGGAGCGCACATTCCGCCACCACAATT
>JAFAVH010000134.1 GCA_019242655.1 Methylobacteriaceae bacterium | reverse complement strand
CGGCCAGTGACCCGTCCGTCCGGCACTACGACCGGTCCGGGGTGTTTGCCCCTGGGGACGGGGAGGTGAAAAGCCTCTCCGTGGAAGCGCGGGGCGCGGTAGGACCTTAAAGACGCCGGCACGGGGATCCGGGAAACCGGCTCTCTTCTAATGAAGCTTCAGGTCTCGGTGACTTGGCGTCCCCGTGCCCTCTTCAGCTTCCCTCTTTTTCGTACGTGCTGGCGTGCGGCAGCGATGAATCGCGCCTACACGTTCGCCATTGCCGGGGCCGGCTTCGGCACGACGCGCCGGGTTGGCACTGACACCCGAGCCTCGCCGTCGAGCACGACCTTGCCGTCCACCACGCATTCGCAACGCAGCAGCACGCGCCGTCCCTCCGGTACGAGTTCGACCACCTCGACGCTGATCGTCACGACGTCGCCGATCCTGACCGGCCCGCGGAAATTCAGGGTTTGCGAGAGGTAAACGGCGCCCGGTCCCGGCAGGTACATGCCGAGAACGGCCGAGATCAGACTGGCCGTGTAAAGGCCGTGGGCGATGCGCTCCCCAAAGCGCGTCTTGCGTGCAAAATGCTCGGAAAGGTGAATCGGGTTGTGGTCCCCGGAAAGGTTGGCAAAGCCGATCACGTCCTCGTTCATGACCGTCTTCATCAAGGTCTCGCGCATCCCGACGCTCAGATCCTCGAAGTAATGCGTTGTGAAAGGCGCCGTCATCGGTCTCCTCTTGCCTCGGAATGAGCGCCGCGCCGGATCCGTTCCGGTACCCACCCAGGGTAAAATTTCGGCGTCCAATTAAGAGAACGTCAAGCGCTCACCCATAGCATAATTTCCCGAGGCAGTTGCATTGGGCTCGAAGCGCCGTCCGGCAGCCATGTCCCGCCTCTTTCGCGAGGGAAGTGTCAATGCCCGCCGATCTTTCAATGCCGATCCTGGTCGTCGACGATTACCAGACGATGGTGCGCATCATCCGCAACCTGTTGAAGCAGGTCGGCTACGAGAATGTCGACGAAGCCGCCAACGGGCAGGCGGCGCTCGAGATGATTCGCAGCAAGCATTACGGGCTCGTCATCTCGGACTGGAACATGGAGCCGATGACCGGCTTCGAACTCCTGCAGAAAGTGCGGTCCGATCCCGCCCATACCGACGTGCCGTTCATCATGGTGACGGCGGAATCGAAGACCGACAATGTCGTCGCCGCGCGCAAGGCGGGCGTCAACAATTACATCGTCAAGCCCTTCAATGCCGCGATGCTGAAGGCGAAGATGGACGCGATCTTTTCCGCCCAGGCGGCGTGAAAGCGGGCGCGACGATCACCAGGTCAGTGTCGCGATCGTCCCCATCGGCGGCTTGACGCCGTACTCGCCGAGCAGCTCCGATAGCGTGTCCGCATCGAGCGGGATGCCCGAACGGTCTTCGGGATGCAGCCGGTCGCGGTGAATACCGGACGACACGAAAAGCATGTCGATGCCGGCAGCGATCGCGCCTTTGAGATCTGTCGCAAGTCCATCGCCGATCGCCAGCACGCGGGGTTTGGCGGCGCGCCCATCGGCCTGACTTTGCGCTTGCGCCGCCGCTTCGATCGCGCGGCAGTAAATCTCGGGATAAGGCTTGCCGGCCTGGACAACCGGCCCGCCAAGCGCGGCATAGCGCTCGGCAATCGCGCCGGCGCAATAGATCAAGCGCTCGCCGCTATGCACGACGATGTCGGGATTGGCGCAGATGAATTCCATTTGCCGCGCGCGCATGCGGTGAAGCAGCGCGTCGTAATCCTCGAGCCTGTCGTTGACGTCGTCGAGAAGCCCGGTGCAGACGACGTAATCCGCCGCCTCGAACGGCACGCGCGGATCGGGCCGGCCGGAGCGCTCGGCGACTTCGCGGAACAGCGAATTGTCGCGCGGCGGCCCGAGGTGATGGGGCGCCTTGTCGCCGCGGTCGAGCATCAGCGACACGGTGACATCGCCGGACGAGACGATCGCGTCATAGGAGTTTTGCGGTACATCCAGCCGCCGCAGCATGCGCTCGATGCCGCCTGCCGGCCGCGGCGCGTTTGTAATGAGGACGACCGTGCCCCCTTCAGCGCGAAAGCGCGCCAGCGCGCTTACGGCATCGGGATAGTGCGCCATGCCGTCATGCACGACGCCCCACACATCGCAGAGAATGACGTCGTAGCGCACGGCGATCTGCGAAAGCCCCGAGATCGGATGCGCGGCGTGGCGATGCAGGTCGAATTGCAGCATCAGGCGCGGCTAAGGATCGGGGGAGGGAGAGTCAACCCGAGCACCGCTGCACGATCGGACGGGCCGATCTATATAGACGGAAGCCGGCGGGAGGCCGGCGAACCGCGCCAACGCGCGATCGCATCGATGAAGGAGCCTTAAGTGAGCGTCAAAGTCCTTTTCACCGCCAAAGCCCGCGCGACGGGCGGCCGCAACGGCCATACCGAGGCGGACGATCACTCGGTCGCCGCCGACCTTTCCGTGCCGAAGGCGATGGGCGGTCCGGGCAAGCCGAACACGACCACGCCCGAGCACCTCTTCGCCGCCGGTTACGCCGCCTGTTTCGGCGGCGCGCTCGACTACGTCGCTAAGCAGCACAAGAAGGATGCGACCAAGGCGGTGGTGGACAGCGAGGTCGGGATCGGCCCGCGCGACGGCGGCGGCTTTGGCCTCACCGTCAAACTGCACATCACCGATCCGAGCATCCCCCAGGCCGAGCTGCAATCACTCGCCAACGAGGCGCACGAGAAAATCTGCCCTTACTCCCATGCGACACGCGGCAATGTCGACGTGAAGATCGACGTAAAGGGCGGCTGACCTCCCTTATTGGCGAAGGGTTCACCTTCGCCAGGGAATGCGGGTGCGCCGCCGCGCCAAGCTTGGTAGAGAAGCGCGATGATGCCCCTCGATCATCCCGAGGCGAGGACCGCCGCGGCGAGCGCGCTGGCAGACGCTCTGCTGGCGCACTTTGCCGCGGCCGGATATCTGCGCTGCGAGCCGCCTATCCTGCAGCCGGCCTCGGTGTTCTTCGACCTTTCCGGCGAGGACATCCGGCATCGCTTGTATCTCGCGAGCGACGCGTCCGGTGCCGAGCATTGCCTCAGGCCGGAATTCACCATTCCGATTTCGCGCGTCTACCTCGCCTCCGCCGATGCCGGCCGGCCAGTGGGGTATTCCTATTGCGGGCCAATCTTCCGCTACCGGCCGAACGCTTCGGGCGAGTTCGTCCAGGCGGGGGTCGAGAATTTCGGCCGCAAGGATCGTGCCGCCGCCGATGCCGAGGTGCTGACCTTGACGCTCGAGGCGGCGGCCGCGGCGGGTCACGACTCGCTCGCGGTGAAAATCGGCGATGCCGGGCTGTTTGCGGCGCTCCTCGCGGCGCTCGATTTGCCGGCGGGCTGGTCGCGGCGGATCGCCCGCGGGCACGCCAAAGGCTTGCCGCTTGATGCGATCCTGACGGTGCCGGCAAACGGCAGTGCGGGCGATCATTCCGGCGTGCTCGCCGCGCTTGCCGGAACCGACAAACGCAGCGCCCGCGCCCTTGTCGAGGACGTGCTGTCGATCGCCGGCATCTCCTCCGTCGGCGGCCGCACCGCCGCGGAAATCGCCGAGCGTTTCCTCGAACAGGCGAGCGCGGAGAGCGGCGGCGGCGTTCCCATCGAGGCGCGCGCGCTGCTCGAACGCTATCTGCACATTTCCGGCAATCCCGACGACACTTCGGCGGAGTTGCGCGCGCTTGCGAGCGATGCGCAGATCAATTGCACGCAGACGCTCGACGAGTTCGACGCGCGATTGGGCTTCATCGCCGCGCGCGGCATCGATGTTTCGCAGATGACGTTTTCCGCCGACTTTGCGCGCAATCTCGATTACTACACCGGGTTCGTTTTCGAGGCGCGGCATCAGGGCCGCAGCGGCGATCATCCCGTGATCGGCGGCGGCCGCTACGATCGGCTCTTGCGATTGCTTGGCGCATCCGACGACATTCCCGCCGTCGGCGCCTCGATCTGGCTCGATCGCCTCAGCAGTCCTGAAACCGGAGTGCTGCAATGAGCGGCGCCAACGGCGCGGGCGCGCCGCTCGTCCTTGCGGTCCCCTCGAAAGGGCGCTTGCAGGACAACGCCAATGCGTTTTTTGCGCGCGCCGGTCTCGACGTCGTGCGCGGACGCGGCGTGCGTGATTATCGCGGTACGCTCAAAGGTCTCGACAATGTCGAGATCGCATTCCTGTCGGCGGGCGAGATCACGACGCGGCTCGCCGCAGGCTCGATTCACATGGGCATTACCGGCGAGGATCTCGTGCGCGAGACGATCCCCGATGCCGGCGAGCGCGTGGAATTGCTGGCGCCGCTCGGGTTCGGCAATGCCAATGTCGTCGTCGCCGTGCCGCGCGCGTGGATCGACGTGCGTACCATGGCCGATCTCGAAGACGTCGCTTCCGCTTTCCGCGTGAAGCGGGGGCAGCGCATGCGGGTTGCGACGAAATACGTGAACCTCACGCGCCGCTTCTTTGCGGCGAACGACATCAGCGATTACCGCATCGTCGAAAGTCTCGGCGCCACCGAAGGCGCGCCTGCGGCAGGGCAGGCGGAGCTCATCGTCGACATCACGACGACGGGCGCGACGCTCGAAGCCAATGCGCTGAAAGTGCTCGACGACGGCGTGATCCTGCGCTCGGAGGCAAATCTCGTTGCCGCGCTGTCGGCGGAATGGTCGCGTGCCGCGCGCGAGAGTGCGCGCCTCATCCTGTCACGCATCGCCGCGGAAGAAGAAGCGCGCACGACGCGCGAAGTGCGCACGCGTCTTGATGCTGATGAAGAAAGAATCGGCGAAGAAGCCGGCCGCCTCTTCGACGCGCGGCTGCGCGGCCGGGGCCGTGCCGGTTTGATCGTGCTGACGTGCGCCAAGGATCGCGTGCCCGATCTCGCCGATTGGCTGATCGGCCGCGGTGCCGAGAACATCACGGTCGGACAATTGGATTACGTTTTCAGCGCCAAGAACGCGCTTTACGATAGGCTGGCGCGCCGGCTCGGGTGATCTATCTTCCGGCGCGACGACAAGCCAGAGACACGTATGGCGCTCCTCATTATCGGCCTCGTGCTGTTCCTCGGCATCCACGTCGTGCCGATGAGTCCATCGCTCAAGGCATCGATTATCGCGCGGATTGGCGAGAACGGTTACAAACTCGCGTTTTCGGTCCTCTCATTGATCGGTCTTGTCCTGATCGTCATCGGCTTCGGCCAATTTCGCGGCTCGGCGGGTGATATCGAATTGTGGTCGCCGCCCACGTGGACGCGGCACATCGCTTTCGCGCTCATGTTGCCTGCGTTCATCTTGATCGTCGCCGCCTATGTGCCGTCGGACATTCGCGCTTGGGCCGGCGGACATCCGATGCTGCTTGGCGTGATCCTCTGGGCCTTCGCCCATCTCGTTGCCAACGGCGACCTCGCCGGGCTGTTGCTCTTCGGCGCATTCCTCGTCTGGGCAGTTGTCGACCGCATTTCGGCGGGAAAGCGCGCTGCGCTCGGCCCGCTCGGCCGCAGATCGGGTCATCTCACCGGCGACATCATTGCTGTCGCAATCGGCGCTCTCCTCTACGCGCTGATGCTGAAATGGGGTCACCCCCTGCTCATCGGTGTCCCGCTCATCGGCTAAGCGTGGCAAAAAAGCCACCATTCCGCCGCGCTTCGAGTCTATCCGGCGCGCACCAAGTCAGGAACGGTAGACATGAAGCTTCCCTATTCGATCGCGCTCATCGGGCTTGCCGCATTGATCGCGCTGCCCGCCTCTGCGCAGGGGCGCAAGACCAAGCCCGCCACGCCTGAAAAGAAGCAGGAAGAGCAGCAGCCCGGGGGCGAAAAGAAATTCGATAAGGAATTCCCGACAAAGGCGACGTTCAACCTGAAGGAAATAAACGGCAAGCCGCCAGCCGGCGATGCATCCTTGCTGATCGACGGCACGCTGCGCGGCTCCGGATCGAGCGGCTGCAACACGTGGTCGGCGACGATCTACCCGATCAAGGGACAGAAGCTCGCGATGGGTCCGGTCGTGATGACCAAGAAGCAATGCGACGCCGCCATGATGACATTCGAGAAGGAATTTTTGACGATCCTGCACTCGGGCCCCACTTGGGACACGCAAGGCGACACGCTTACCGTCAAAGGTCAGACCGGAACGCTTGTCTTTGTCAGGTCGCTTTAAACTCGCACTGCAGCGGTGGACTTGCAGCGACGAACCGCGAGCGTCTTCAGCTTCCTTCAATTAAACCAGCGTGGCGCCCAAGCTGCATATTGCAAGTTGCAGCCGATCTGATAGCCTGTGCACCTCAAGAACTAAGCCGTAAATTCAATCTTTATAAGAGTGTACATGCGCGTGCGCGCAGATTTTCAAAAGGAGTTTGAAAATGACTTCAGCAGCAAAGACGACAGCAGCAGAGGCCGGCGTCCGGCATCCCAATTCTTACGATCTTTCGGGTGGCAAGATCAAAGTCAGCTATTCCGAGACGAGTTTCGGCGGTCAGCCGCTCTTTCATTATGAGGACGGCACCAAGACGCACGACTTCAAGGGCAAGGACATCTAGACCGAGAAGACTGATGCGGGCACGCTTGTGACAGTTGTCATCGACATAACACCTGATCGCGGAAATACGACGTTTTCAGTGTTGATCCCGACCATCAATTTGGACAATTCCAACTCCGCGGACGTCAATACGATCGGCATTGCAACCAGGCACGAAACAACGATCGGCGGACCGAACGTACCCGGACAGGTCGATACCTACACGGTACAATCGCTCACGGGCAAAGCTCAGTTCAAGGTCAACTAGGCGCGTGACGCGCCAGAATTTCGCGCACGGCATCGACGAGCCGATCTTCCGGCACTGAGATCTGTGCCGGGCGCGCTGCCTTCCATTCTTCGTTCGACACGATCGACTCGGCAGCGCGAGCGCCTTCGGCAAGATCCTTGATCTGCACTTCGCCCTTGGCGCGCTCGTCCGAGCCTTGGATGACGACGCACGGCGCGCCGCGTTTGTCGGCATAACGCATCTGCGCCTTCATGCCGGCGCCGCCCAAATACAACTCGGCGCGAATGTTGGCATTGCGCAATTGCGTCACCATCGACTGATAGCGCGCGATCTGATCGCGATCGAGCACAAGCACGACGACGGGAGCAGTTGCGTCGGCACTTGAGACGATCGGGCTGTCGATCAGTTTCAGTGCCGCGTAAAGACGCGAGACACCGATGGAGAAACCGGTGGCAGGGACGGGTTCGCCGCGGAACCGCGCGACCAATCCGTCATAGCGGCCGCCGCCGCCGACAGAACCGAAGCGCACGGGATTGCCGCGCTCGTCTTTCACGCCGAACGTGAGCTCGGCTTCGAAGACGGGGCCGGTATAATATTCGAGGCCACGGACGACGGACAAGTCGACTCTAATCCGGTCATCTTTGTACCCGCCAGCAAGACAGAACTCACGAATTGCGATGAGTTCCGATAGACCTTCCTGTGAAGTCTCAGAGCGATAGGAGTAGAGACCCTTCATCAACTCCAGATTTTCGGCGTGGGTTTTGGCATTGAGAAAGCTGATCAAAGTGTGGATCTGTTTATCATCTAACCTAGCACCTTTCGTAAAATCACCGCTCTCGTCTTTGCGTCCTGGCCCCAAGAGCATCTGCACGCCATCGACACCCAGCCGATCCAATTTGTCGATTGCTCTCAACACCGTGAGCCTTCGCCCAACATTTTCCGGCCCGCCAAGCCCGATCGCTTCCATCACCCCGTCGAGCACCTTGCGATTGTTGACCTTGATCAAGTAGTCGCCGCGCTTGATGCCGAGTCGCTCCAACGTGTCGGCGGCCATCATGCACATCTCGGCATCGGCAATGACCGAGGGCACGCCGACCGTGTCGGCGTCGAACTGCATGAATTGCCGGAAGCGCCCCGGTCCCGGCTTTTCGTTGCGGAAGACAAAACCCGCGCGGTAGGAGCGATAGGGTTTCGGCAGCCGGTCGAAATTCTCCGCAACGTAGCGCGCGAGCGGCGCGGTGAGATCGTAGCGCAATGACAGCCATTGCTCGTCATCGTCGCGGAAGGAGAACACGCCCTCGTTCGGGCGGTCCTGATCGGGCAGGAATTTGCCGAGCGCGTCCGTGTACTCGATGAACGGTGTCTCCACCGCCTCGAACCCGTAGAGCTCGTAAGATTGCCTGATCGCCTCGATCATGCGGTCGACCGCCGCGATCTCCTGCGGTCCGCGATCGGCAAAGCCGCGCGGCAATTGTGGTTTGAGAGAGAGCTTGCTTTCTTTGTTCATCCAAAAGTCGGCGAGTTGTACGGCCACATCCCCGGATGCGTGAGCGACGCGAATGCGGTCCGGGGTCCAGAGTCGGTGCGTATTGCTCTGGGTCCCGGATGCCGCTTCGCGGCTCCGGGAAAGTGGGCACTTGTACGGAGTTGAGCGCCTCCTCGCAAGGCAGCCTAATGCGCGCCGGAAGGCGCGCCTTTGCCTTGCTTCACCGGGCGCACCAGCATTGCCAGCGGGATCATGCAGAATGCGAGCACGCCGATGACGACGAACACGTCGATGTAGGCGAGGAACGAGGCCTGCTGCTGCACGATCTGCTGGACGAAGGCCAGCGCCTGCCGTGCGGCGTCGGCGGCGGTCGCGCCTTTTTGGATGAAATATTGCGTCGCCTGCGCCAAGGTCGATTGGTAGTGCCAATCTGCCGGCGTTATGTGCTCGACGAGCCGGCTCTGGTGGAATTGCTGGCGCTGCGCCAGCACGGTCTGCGCAATCGACACGAAGATCGAGCCGCCGAGATTGCGCCCGACATTGATCAACGCCGAAGCCTGGTCGGTCTTGTCGGGCGGGATGCCCTCGTAGGATGCCGACGTGATCGACACGAAAATCAGCGGCAAGCCGATGCCGATATAGACGCGCGACCAGACGAAGAAGGAAAAGTCGTTGCCGGAATAAAGGTTCGTCAGATTGTACATGGCGAAGACCATGACCGCAGCGCCCGTCATGATCAGGTATCTCGGCTGCACGATTCCGGTAAGCCGCCCGGCAATCGGCATCATCACCATCGTCACCATCCCGCCCGGCGACAGCGCGAGTCCGGCAAGGGTGGCGGTGTAGCCGAAATTATCCTGCAGCAATTGCGGAAGGATCTGCACCGTCGAGATGAGAATGCCGCCGGTGCCGAGCATCACAAGAAAGCAGGCGCCGAACTGGCGGCTGAACAGGATATGCAAGTCGATGACGGAATTTTTGCGTAAGTATCCCCACGGCAGAAACAAAAGGAAGCACACGACCGATACCGCAGTGAAGAAGACGATCACGTTCGAGCCGAACCAGTCGTCGCGCTGACCTTGATCGAGCACGATCTCGAGCGAACCGAGGCAGGCCGCGATCAGCGCGAAGCCGATCAAATCGAAATTGCGCAGGCCATGCAGCAACCTCTTGCCGCGATCGTCGGGATGCGTCTTCTGCTCGACGAAGACATGCACGAGCCCGAGCGACAGTAAGCCGACCGGTGCGTTGATCAGAAACACCCAGTGCCAGGAATAATTATCGGTGATCCAGCCGCCGAGCGTCGGTCCGACAATCGGCGCAACGACGATTGCGACGCCGTATAGTGCGAAAGCCTGTCCGCGTTTTTCCGGCGGAAACGAGTCGGCGAGGATCGATTGCGAGACCGGCGCCATGCCGCCACCGCCCAATCCCTGCAGCACGCGGAAGAGCAAGAGCTCCTGCAGGCTCGTCGCAAAGCCGCATAGGACGGACGAGAGCGAAAAGATCGCCACGCACGCCATGTAGAAGCGCTTGCGTCCAAAGGTTTGGGCGAGCCAGCTCGAGGCGCAGAGCACGATGGCGTTGGCGACGAGATAGCTCGTCACGACCCACGCCGCTTCATCCGGGCCGACCGCGAGCCCGCCGGCGATATTGCGGAGCGCGACGTTTGCAATCGTCGTGTCGAGCACTTCCATGAAGGTCGCGATCGAGATGACGATTGCGACGATCCACGGATTATGTTTTGCGGGGGAACGGCTGGCGGTTGCCGCCGCGGCCGCGTGGCTCACCTCACCCTCGTATAGGGCACGACCGACATGCCGGGACCGAGCACGATATCTCCAGGCAGATTGTCGAAGACGAGCTTCACCGGCACGCGCTGCACGACCTTGACGTAATTGCCGGTCGCGTTCTCCGCCGGCAGGAGCGAGAACGCCGTGCCGGAGCCGGGCTGGATGCTGTCGACATGCCCGTCGAAGCGGCGGCCCGGATAAGCGTCGACATAGATGTCGACCTTCTGCCCCGGCCGCATGTCGGTGATCTGCGTCTCCTTGTAATTCGCGGTGACCCAGAGATTGTCCGGCACGAACATCGTGATGTTCTGCCCGGCCTGCACATATTGGCCTTTGGCGCCGGTAAGGCGCACGATCCGGCCGGGCTGCGCCGCGGTGAGCGTCGTGTAGCCGACATTGAGCTCGGCCTGATCGACCTGCGCCTGCGACGCGTCGCGATTGGCGACCGCGCTCTTGCGCTGCGCTTCGAGCGATCCGAGCTGCTTTTGCGCCGCGACAAGCGCTGCTTGCGTGCGCTGCGCGTCCGATTGCGCCTGCTCGTATTGCGAGCGCCGCTGCTGCTCGGTCTGCACCGTGCCGGCGCCGCGCTGCACGAGGTCTTGCGCGCGCAATTGCTCCTGCTGGGCGAATTGCAAGGCGGCGAGGCTCTGCGTCACCTGCGCCTGCGCCTGCTCGATCTGCGCGCGCTGGCCTTGGATTTGCGCGTCGACATTGGCGATCGCCGCCTCGGTCTGCGCGAGGTTGGCCTTCGCCTGCTCGAGACTCACCGTGTAATCTCGCGGATCGATCTTGGCGATGATCGTGCCGGGCTCGACGTGCTGGTTATCCGTCACCTGCACGTCGACGAGATACCCGGTGACTTTCGGCGCGACGGCGAATTGGCGTGAATCGATGAAAGCGTCGTCGGTCGATTCGAAATGCCGGGCGTTCAGCCACCAGAGCAGCGTGACAACCGCCGCGATGATCAAGACCACCGCGCCGATAATGACGACTAGCTTGTGTTCGCGGATGAAGCCGCGGATGCCGCCACCCTTATCGTCGTCGCCTTGCTTACCGTCTTTTTCCTTATCTTGCGGCTTGTCATCCCGTGGCTTGTCGGGCGCGGCTGGGCGCTCGCGGGCAGGGGCCTCGCTGCGGGTTTCGATATTCAGGACGTCATGACCGTCGCGGCCGTCCGCGGCGGAGCGCGCCTGATCGCCGCCGCGCGTCTCCACGCGCGTCGCCCCTCGATCGGAGCCGACGTCCTGCTCGTCCATTCCATTCCGTCGCGATGGTTACGCTGCGGAACGAGAATGCCAGCCGGGCGGTTCCGGCGTGCTCACGCCACCTTTTTGAGCACGTTCCCGAACTTCTGCACGATTTCGTCGATCTGCGCCTCGCTGATGATCAGCGGCGGCGAGATCGCGATCGTGTCGCCGGCGGTGCGCACCATCATTCCCTCGTCATGGAAGGCGCGGTCCATGACCTCGAAGCCGCGCGCCCCGACCGCGTCGGGCTTTGCGGCGAGATCGACGGCACCGACGAGACCGATCGTGCGGACATCGAGCACGTGGGGCAGGCCGCGCAACGTGTGGAACTTGTCGGCCCAGACATTTTCAAGCGCCTTCGAGCGCTCGAACAAGCGCTCGTCGCGATACACATTGAGCGTCGCGACCGCCGCCGCGCAGGCGAGCGGATGCGCCGAGTACGTATAGCCGTGGGGGAACTCGATCGCGTGATCGGGTCCCGACATGAACGCGTCGTGGATGTGATCGCGCACGACCACGCCGGCCATCGGCACCGAGCCCGACGTGACACCTTTGGCAAACGTGATCATGTCCGGCACGACGCCGTATCGCTCGGCAGCAAAAGCGTGACCGAGGCGGCCGAACGCAGTGATCACCTCGTCGAAGATCAAGAGGATGCGGTACTTGTCGCAGATTGCGCGCAGCCGCTGCAGGTAGCCCTTCGGTGCCGGCAAGACGCCGGTCGAACCAGCCATCGGCTCGACGATAACAGCGGCGATCGTCGAGGCATCGTGCAACGCGACGATGCGCTCGAGCTCGTCGGCTTTATGCTCGCCCCAATCCGGCTCGCCGCGCGAAAAGGCCTGGTGCTCGCGGTCATATGTTGCCGGCAGATGATCGACACCGGCGAGCAGCGTGCCGAAGAATTTGCGGTTGTTGACCATGCCGCCGACGGAGATGCCGCCGAAACCAACGCCATGATAGCCGCGCTCGCGGCCGATCAAGCGCTGACGCGAGGCCTGCCCGATCACGTTGTGATAGGCGAGGGCGATTTTCAGCGCGGTATCCGCCGCTTCCGATCCGGAATTGCAGAAGAAGACCTGGTTGAGATCGCCTGGCGCGAGTTCGGCGATGCGCGAGGCGGCTTCGAACGCCGTTGGGTGTGCGTATTGGAAGGGCGGCGCGAAATCGAGCTCGGCCGCTTGCGCTTGGATCGCCGCGACGATCGGCTCGCGAGTGTGCCCGGCATTGCAGCACCAGAGGCCAGCGGTCGCGTCGAGGATCGGCCGCCCCTCGGGCGTATAGTAGTGCATGTCTTTGGCCCGCGCGATCAGACGCGGGCGCGTCTTGAAGGCGCGGTTCGCCGTGAACGGCAGCCAAAAGCTTTGCAGATCGTTCGGGGCCTGCGACGAGGGGCGGGCGCGTAAGGCTGAGCTCGACATTGGTGACTCCTGTAAAGCCAGTTAGACGCCTCCCCCGCGCGCTTTTCAAGCCGCAAAGGGATCAAGTGCATGCCGAGAGGCAAGCGCTCGCGCTATTGAAGCGTACCGGTGATCTTGCATTCAAGCGAGATATTGCCGCTCGTGGGCACCGACACGTTCACGGTCGGGAACTTGCCCGCCCCGAACAGGAAGTTCGTCTGCTTGATGACGGCGTACTCATAGAAGCCGTTGACCATGAAATATGCTGGGCTCGGCAGAATTTCGCGTCGCCGAAGCGACTGTGTGTTCGATGAATCGGCGACACCCAGATAGGACGTGCCGATGGCGACGGACGATGTGTAGAGGCAGCTCAGATAGGAGATGAGGACGTTCTGCGGCACAGCCGTGAAATGCACGGAGCACAGTGTCGTGGGGTTGCAGCCGCTGCCGCTCTGAGCGAGTTCCTCATAATAGTTCCCCGAGATTGCCACTTGGGCTTGCGCTTCTGGCGCCGCCATGAACCCGAGCGCCAGCGCCGCGAAACCCGATGCGAATACCTTCATAGTAAGCCCCTAGCTTTGCCGGACAGCCCGGCCAGCGGGACGTCAGAGAGGGCGGACCTGGAGTGGAAGCCCGTCCGCCTTCAGGGCGAAGGCGCCGCTCACTGCAACCCGATCGGCGTGATCGTCCCGCTTTTGTTAGCCGTGTTGAAGTTGATCGTGTTCGTGCCTGTTGATGCAACTGTGGAACCGGCGAGCTGCGCTAGGCCCGTTGCGTTGCCGATCAACGTTGAATAGGTCGCGATCATGAAGGCTTGCGCGCCGCTCGCCACCGCGCCATAGGCGCCGTTGCCCGAGGCGGTCGAACGCTCGATCATGAAATGCACGGGGTTGGCGCCATTGCCCACGGCGATATAGCCGTTATTTGCATTGTCGTTGGCGACGCTGTCACGCACATCGGCCCTGATCTTACCGGAATCGGAATTATCGGCCTTGATGCCGAACGCACCGCTCGGCGTCGTCACCCTATCGAACACGGCATTGACGACGACTCCTGCTTTCGGAGCGATGAGCACATTGCCGGCAAGGTTATATCCAAAGAAGCTGTCCTTGACGACGATCGAGGCGGCGGCCCCCACGTTTGGGATGACGTGAAGCCCGCCCCCGGGCGCATTGACGATCGCGATATTTTCCAGTTCAAGAGCCGCACCTGAATTGAGCGAGATGCCCACCAGGCTGCCGCCGTTCATCTGGTCTACGGTGATTCCGCGGATGCGCACAATATCGCCAGCGCCGGCCTTGATGTTGATCGCTGCGCTCTGATTGTTATTGTCGGAAAAGCCGGTGTTGGCGATGGTGCTGTTACCCTGATCGGCGATGATCTCGATGGCTTTGGTTATGATTATGCCGCCGTAAGACCCCGCAAGCGCGTGTATGACTCCGCCCGCGGCCGTTTTGTCGTGGGCTGCAAAAATATTCCGGCATGCCGTGTTGGGGGTCAGGCAATCGTGGCTATCGTCGCCGTTGCCCGCCGCGAATGTAACAGGTGCCTGAGCATGCGCAGCTGCGGCAAGGCAGGTCAGCGCCGCGAAAGCGAGCATGGCTGTGATGATCTTCTTCGGCATAATGCCCCCCGGCTTTGGCGCGGGCACTCATAGCCAGCGCAACCGGGGCATTAGACCATCGTGCCGGATACCGACGCAACTGAGTTGCCGTCGCCGGAAGCAAAATCATAAGAGGACGCCGGATATGCGGCGTCACTCCGCGGCTTTGGCCGGCAGCTCCCGCGGCGCAAACGTGCCATCGCGTGCTGCTTGCATCTCGACGCGCCGATCGTGGAACGCACCAAGCGTCGAGCGATGCCCGATCGAAACCACCGTTGTCTGCGGCAGACGCTCCGCGATCGCGTGATAGAGCTTTGCCTCCAAGGCTTCGTCGATTGCGGCGGTGGCCTCGTCGAGAAAGAGCCAATCGGGCTTGGCGAGGAGCGCGCGCGCAAGCGCCAACCGCTGCTGCTCGCCGCCGGATAAACGCTGCACCCAAATATCCTCTTGATCGAGGACGTGTGTGAATAAAGGAAGATCGACGGCATTCAAGGCGTCGATCACCTCTTCGTCGCTGTAAGTTCCGGGCGGCGCCGGATAAGTCACAGCGTTCCGCAATGTGCCGATCGGGATGTAGGGCTTTTGCGGGAGCAGCATGATGCGCGCGCCCGCGGGGATGTCGATGCGGCCATCGCCGAACGGCCAGATGCCTGAGATTGCACGGAACAGCGTCGATTTCCCGGACCCGGACGGACCTGCGACGAGCGTCGGCTCGCCCGCATGGAACATCAGACTCGCGTCTTCGACGATGCGGCGCCCGTCGGGCAGCCCAAGCGTGACATGTTCGAGGCCCATATCAGATGCAGCAGCGGATTCGAGCGCGATCTTCGGCGGCCGCTCGCCCAACGTCTTCGCGCGCGCGATCGCGGCGTCGAACAAGGTCAATCGATCGAGCACCGATTTGAACCCCGCGAGCGACGTGTAATACGAAATAAAGAAGGTCAGCGCCGCCTCGACCCTGCCGAACGCGCTCGCCGTCTGCGTCATGATGCCGAGCGGTATCTTGCCGGCGAAATAAAACGGCGCCGCGAACACAAAGGGAATGATCGGCGATATTTGACCGTAAAGCTGCGTGAACGCGATCAGCTTTTTGCGCGTGTTGATGAGATCGAAATAGTTCTGGACGATCGCCGCGAAGCGCCGGCCGAGCGAAACCTTCTCCGACGCCTCCCCCTTCAAGAGCGCAACCTGCTCGCCATATTCACGCAGGCGCGCGAGGGAGAAGCGAAAGTCGGCTTCGACACGCTGCTTGTGAAAGAAGATCTTGACGAGCGGCCGCCCGATCAGGTGCGTGACCAGCGTCCCGAGCCCCGCATAGATCAACGCCACCCAGAACAGGAATCCGGGAACGCGAATATCCGTGCCAGGAAGGCTGAAATTGGCTGACAACGCCCATAGCACGATTGCGAACGAGACCAGCGAGCTCAAGGTCGAGATGAGCTGGATGGAGTAGCCGTAAAGACCGGTCTGCCCTTCCGTCGGCGCATCGATGAAGCGGCTTATGTCTTCCGATATGCGCTGGTCCGGATTGTCGGTGTCCGAACCGAGAAGACCCATGCGGTAATGCGTGTTGCCGTCGAGCCAGTGCGAGACATAGTAATCCGTCAGCCAGCGCCGCCAGCGGATCGTAAGTGTCGATTGCACGACGTATTCGATGACGGTGCTCGTCACATAGATGAACGCCCAAGGCGTGAAGACGAAGAAGAGCAGCTGCCAGAAATCGTGCGCGTTCTTCTCCTGGATGGCGTTGAACCAGTCGCGATTGAAGAAGGAAAGACGAACTGTAATTCCGACCTGCGCCTGATTGACGACCACAAGAAAGACGACCATCGCGACGGCAAGACGCCGCTCCAGCGCACGAACGGCGGGAAACGGCCAGATGCGCGCTTGCGTTTCGTCGCGCGTCTCGAAATAGCGGTCGGCGATCCTGGTTATGTTGCGGATGACGACGATGTGCGAGCACGCGTAGACCAGGATCGAGAAGATCGCGACAGTCAGCGCGAGACTCTGCGGGGGCAGGTAATCGATATAGGCGTCCGGCCACCACCCAAGTGCGCCGCCAACGACCAAGAGTCCGAAAGCGATCGTCTCGAGCGAGAAAATGGCGATGAAAATCTTGAGGAAGCTCGATATGCGGCCTGACAGGTAGGTCGTGACCGCGCAGAGCGCAGCGATGCCGCCGAGAAGATAGAGTCCTTGGCCGGACGTCTGTCCCGCCACGAACGTGGCGACGGCGAAAGCGCCGACAGCAATAGCTAAACCGTTCATCGAATTCCGATTCGGGAAGTCTCAGATGCGCGTTCCGACACAGAACAATGTCGACATTGCGAACCACGAGGAGAAGCGGAGAACCTGGCGTAAGTGCAAGTAAATTTTCGGTCATCTGCGGACGCCCGCCCGCCGCGGGCGCCGGCCAGTCAGATCCGTGTCTCGTCCCCAGCGAAATTCGCCCGCCCGTCTCCGTTGACGCGCGCCAGCAGGACGGGGGAGGGGCGAAACGTCACCACCCGTCGCGGCGCGATTGGGGCCTCGATTCCGGTGCGCGGATTGCGGCCGATCCGCTCGCGCTTCGAGCGCACGGCGAAATTGCCGAACGAGCGCAATTTCACCGCCTCGCCACGCACCAACGTGTCGCAAATTTCATCGAGCGCCATTTCGAAGAGGTCGCGAGCTTCCACCCGCGACAGACTAGGGCAAGCAGCATAAACGGCCTCGAGCAGGTCGGCGCGCGTCGTCGTGCGCGAGTGACGTTCTGCCGTCATCGTTGCAACGCTCGCGTGCCTCGCCAAAGCTGCGAGTACATTCCAGCCTTCCGTCGCGGGAGAATTTAATCGGTGCCGCATAAGCAGCCTGCAATCGCTGCTAAGGCCAAGAGCTTAAACCCAAATTGAAGCCGATCAAGCAAATCTCCGCGCAATTTGAGCTTTGCCGCCAGCGCTTTGACGGATGCTGTTTGACGCAAAGAAAAAGGGCCCCGGCTTTCGCCGGGACCCTTTGTCGATGCAACCGTTGCGGTAGGACTTAGAAGTCCATGCCGCCCATGCCGCCGCCGCCCGGCATTGCCGGCGCGGATTCCTTCTTCGGCAGTTCGGCGACCATGGCTTCCGTCGTGATCAGGAGGCCGGCGATCGACGCCGCGTCCTGAAGAGCGGTACGCACGACCTTGGTCGGGTCGATGATGCCCTTCTTGAACAGATCGGCATATTCGCCGGTCTGCGCGTCGTAGCCGTAGCCGTAGTCGTTAGACTCGAGCAGCTTGCCGATTACGACAGCACCATCACCACCAGCATTATCGATGATCTGGCGGGCGGGGGAGACGAGCGCGCGGCGCACGATCTCGATGCCCGTCTTCTGATCGGTATCCTTCGTCTTGTCGGTCAGCGCCTGCAGCGCCTTGATGGCGCGCAAGAGCGGGATGCCGCCGCCCGGCAGGATGCCTTCCTCGACCGCGGCGCGGGTGGAGTTGAGGGCATCGTCGACGCGATCCTTCTTCTCCTTCACCTCGACCTCGGTCGCGCCGCCGACGCGGATCACCGCGACGCCGCCGGCGAGCTTGGCCAAGCGCTCCTGCAGCTTCTCGCGGTCGTAGTCCGAGGTCGTCTCCTCGATCTGCGCCTTGATCTGGGCAATACGGCCCTCGATCTCGCTCTTCTGGCCCGAGCCGTCGATGATCGTCGTGTTCTCCTTCTCGATGCGGATGCGCTTGGCGCGGCCGAGCATCTGCAGGGTGACGTTCTCGAGCTTGATGCCGAGATCCTCGGCGATCATCTGGCCGCCCGTCAGGATGGCGATATCCTCGAGCATGGCCTTGCGGCGGTCGCCGAAGCCCGGCGCTTTGACGGCCGCGACCTTCAGGCCGCCGCGCAGCTTGTTGACGACGAGCGTCGCCAGCGCCTCGCCTTCGATATCCTCGGCGACGATGACGAGCGGCTTGCCCGCCTGCACCACCGCCTCGAGGATCGGCAGCATCGGCTGCAGCGAGGAGAGCTTCTTCTCGTGGATGAGGATGTAGGGGTCGTCGAGCTCGGCGACCATCTTCTCCGCATTGGTGATGAAATACGGGGAGAGGTAGCCGCGGTCGAACTGCATGCCCTCGACGATGTCGGTCTCGGTCTCAGCGGTCTTCGCCTCCTCGACCGTGATCACGCCCTCGTTGCCGACCTTCTGCATCGCCTTGGCGATTTCAGAGCCGATGAACGAGTCGCCGTTTGCCGAGATTGTGCCGACCTGGGCGATCTCGTCGTTCGAGGTGACCTTCTTCGAATTCTTCTTCAAGTCGGCGACGACGGCCTCGACGGCGGAATCGATGCCGCGCTTCAGGTCCATCGGGTTCATGCCGGCCGCAACCGACTTGACGCCCTCCTTGACGATCGCCTGGGCGAGCACCGTCGCCGTCGTGGTGCCGTCACCGGCCGCGTCATTCTGCTTCGAG
>JAFAVH010000076.1 GCA_019242655.1 Methylobacteriaceae bacterium | reverse complement strand
CGTCGCCGCGCCGCTCGTCTCTGTCGGCACGCTCGCAGGGACCGATAACTTTCTAATGGACGTGCGAGCTTACGAGTCGCGAGGACAGGCTTGCTTTCTATTCAATGGCGCGACCTGTAATGTCGAAGACCCTGAAACCGGGATTATTCAAACAGGACAGCTTAGTCACTGCACGGAAGCGTCGACCCGTCCACGGATTGTAGTGTTGTCGGGAACGGTTCAGTTATCGAACAAAGTCATTGTGAGGCGGATGACTCCGCGCCCACGGAAGCGCCCGGAATAAAACTCCTTCATATTATGCTTGCATCTTTGCGTGGCGTATACATCGTCCTCGGCTTGACGAACGTTGCCAGGCGAGGTGCACAGCGCAAGCGCGCGCAGCTGGGATTGATGATCGAGCGCAGAGAGCGGCCACGCCGCTCGGACACTCCCTTCCATTTAAAGTGAGTGCAGAACGATAAGCCGCTGGCGCTCGCGGCAACTACAATCCGCACACCGGGGGCATCGCTAGGGGATACTGAGCGCGCCTTGTGTTCTTCCAGAAAACAATGGGAGCCGTGGTGGTCCCGGCTCCCAAAGCTTGCACTCTCTATGGGTCGGTAAACACCAGAGGCCCCGAAGGGCTTTGTGCCAGTAGCGTTGACGCCTCGATTGGGCCCGAGGCTAGCCTATCCCGAGCGAAAGCTAGCGTTAGCTTGCCCAAATAGGCAACCACGCGCTCGTCGACCAAAGCTGAGGAGTTTCAAAATGTCCGATCGTTACACGAAAGCCGTGCTCACCATCATCGCCGCCGCTCTGGTCGGCCTGCTTGTTCAAAACGCCGTTGGCCAATCGAGAGCGCAGACCGGCGGCGCAATTCAGAAAGTACAGATTTGCGTACCGGACAGTGGTACTGGCCCGGGTTGTGTCGCGGTCAAGCCAATTCCGGGCATAGACTTCTCAAATCCAAACCGGTTCGCGCTAGAGGTTGCGCCGTTAATACCCGCTAGGTGAACTTGCTACTTGATACCGCGTTTCTTCTTCAGCCTTACCCCTGGCGCGCCGTCATTCAGAAACTCGATTCCACGCCCCTCTAACGCTTTCTGGACGGCGCGGACGTTCTGCGCGGTACCGCCGATCGGCTCGCCTTCCTGCGCTTCCATGTCACGTAGGGTGCCGATGCTCACCTTGGACAGTTCAGCGAGATCAAGCTGCTCGACGGCCGCAAGAGCGCGAGCGGCCTTTAGCTGATTCCCGGTCACAAGCGCAGTGACACCTAGCTCCTCCGCCTCAAAATTCATCACCGTGATGTCCAGCACGTTGACGCCCCGAGGTATCACAAGCCGAGCATCGCCATTTGTCCATCGCCAATACCGGCCGTCCAATTGTTCCAACTCGTGCCAGCCGTCTAAGAGCAAGCCACCACCCAAGTTCGCGTGCTTGATTTCCCCCTTGGCGAAACCAAAGCGGAGATCCCGCACGGCTACACCGAGCTTACGATCGTCAGTGGAAAAATTGTCATCATCGCGAGGACAAAAGGTATGCGAAATGACCTGCACTTCTTCAACGTCCCCGGGCATCAGGAAACGATGCTTTCCCTCAACGAAATCCGTCCAAGACAGCTCGTTTTCTGCCGCTTTCACGCGTAGGTCTGCAATGGGGCCGCGGCTGAGCGCTTTCGATTGGGCAACGCCGTGCTGTAGCAGGACGGGAGGCGCGCCTGGCACGAAACGCTCAATGGCCTCATCAAGCTCTTTGCCGGTCCCCCAACCGGCGTGGCCGTTAGGTCCATTAAAGCAAATCGACATCAAGTCGCCGGAAATGTCGATGCCGCCAGAGATCGGAATACTAAACGTCTTACAAAGCGGAACGAAATGATTCTTGAAATGTGTCTCATCGCCTCTGTTCTGACTAAGGAGCAACCGCGGTGACTTGCCTTCCTGATGGGCATTGCGCAGTGCGGCGGCTACTGAGAATCTCTCAGGGTATTCGCCGGCTACCTGTCGTAAAGTACTGTGGGGACGAAAAACGTTTGCTATCACCTTGCCGATCGAATCGTCGGCGAATTCTAAGAGTTCCACCTGCGCATTGAGACCAATCCCGATGGCTTCGCCATCGTGTGTCGCACACATAAGCGCCGCGAAGCCGCCGCCTGAGACGCCGTAATAGAGGATGCGATCGGCACGAACATCAAGGCAGGCGCGAACGCTGTCGACGATCCGAAGAATTCCCGCGATCGGGTCGGAAAACTCTCTTCCGAGGTAGCAGGAAATCTTTAAATCGGTGAAAACGACGCTCGGATCGGCGATGCGAAGAAAATGGCATCCGGCGCGCAGCGGTAAATGCAGGAAGAAGGGATATGAAGGGGTTTTGCCCGGGTGCAGAACAACGACTATCCGATCGGCTTCGGGATAAGGAATGAAGTCGCAAGCGAAGTCCAGCTGATCGCAATGCACTTCAAACGGTCCCGGCACTATATCCGTTATGTCCTCGGGACAAGCGAATGTACGGAGCGGACGCCAGTCCGGATTATCAATTGAACTCTTCACCAAACCCACTCTCAACTAGCGATGATCAGTACGCAATGTTCGAATCCATATCCTGCGAACCTTCTATTGCACCATCATCTGATTAGTCACGATGAAAATAATCTCCAACATGGCCAAAGGCTCGTGCCGCCATAATTAATTCTCAGCCTCACCCCCGGACCCCCGCCATTCTCCGGGATAAATTGGACGCCGGCAGATTCGAGGGCTGCCTTAAGCCTGTCACCGGTTGACTCCCGTCCACCGATATCGCCGCCTTGAGCCTCAAGTCGTTTCACGGTCGACATCGAGATGCCAGGCAGCGTCAGACCATCGGCAGTGTGCCGCCGGCCAACGCCCCTCGACTACGACGCCTTGGCCTCAGTCTCGAGCTTGCGTTCCTCAGAAGCCACTGGGGCCTTCGCTGCGGCGCCCCTAGGGGCAAGGCTAGCCGTAAGTCGTTCCGCCCGCGCCCGTTCCCGATCGCTCAACCGACCGAACATACTCGCTTCCAGATCGTTCACGCGGGTGGCGGGTTGCATTGTATTTCTCCCTAGCCTTGAACAAACGCGAATGGCACCGCTTCGGTTGCGGAGCTCTTACCGATGGTAGGTCTTTCCGTCGGCGTGAGGTAGCAAGGCGCCGACTAACAAAAGTTACAGCGAGTGGAACGATTGTGGCGGGATCGTGATTGCCGAGGGATGAATTTCCAGCCCAAGCCCTCAAGAGAAGCTTTGGAAATCGTCCCGCGGGAGAACCCGGTGAAGGCGGAGGGAGCAAGGGACGCTCAAACCGCCGATGCGCGGCTCGGGCACGGGCTAAAGCGACTGTTTGAGCCTATCGGTAGCGATCCGCTTCATGAGCTAGATCATTTGTTGACGTTGCTTGACCGCAGGTCGGGACTTCAGAAGTAACCTGTGCGGCAGCTCGGATCGCGTTCTGCCGCTCGTCTTGCAGCAACATCCAGCCCTTTAGCATTTCTTGCAGACGGCGCTCGTCGTCGACCACATTCTCGCCAGCGCTTTCCTTAGCCGCTGACGCGCGTGGAATTTCTGCAAAATCAGATGCTTATGCTACCCGATCGGTATAAACGGGTAGTACAAATGCCCTTACCAATGGCGCGTCCTGTCAGAGATTCGAATACCGGCATTTATGGGTTTCGGAAGGTCGTTCCGGAGTCTTTGCGCGCGCTTGTCGGCAAGCACCAAATCAAACGCAGTCTGAACATACGCGATGCTAATGAAGCAAAGCGGTTGCACGCGTTGATGGCCTCGGAGATCGAAGCGGAGTGGGCAAACTGCAGAACGCGTTTGAGGCGCAGCCGCGTGCGGGCACCACAATCCTTACCGAGCGCGAAACACACGAACGCGCGCGCTGGATGGAAAATCATTAGGTGGCCCTGTATCGCAACAATCCAAGCCAGCAGCGATTTTGGCGGGGAGATCTCTATGATCAACTGCGGCATCGCATGACGATGAGCGAGCTGTTTGGCAGCTTGCAAGGTTGGGAGCAGGAACCCGCCGCCTTGTGGCACTGGAGACTTTTCGAGCCCGTGCAACGCGTGATGAAGAAGGTGTGAAGATGGCTAAGACGATGTCGCTGGCACTGCTTGTCGATCAGGCGGTCGGAAACCATCCGGCGGCCTGGTTGCATCCCGACTCACAGCCTCAATGTTCGACGGACATCTCCCATTACACGAAGCTCGCGCGCCTCGCCGAGCAGGGGCGGTTCGACCTGTTCTTCGTTGCCGATACGCCGGCGGTGCGCACCGAGAATCTGCGTGCCTGGAGTCGTTTTCCGTTCTATACGAACACAATCGAACCGGTGACGCTGCTCACGGCTCTGGCCGGCGCGACCAGCCGCATCGGTCTCGGCGGCACAGTCTCAACGAGCTTTTCTGAACCCTATAACGTCGCGCGCCAGTTCGCGTCACTCGACCACCTTTCAGGCGGGCGTGCCGCGTGGAACGTCGTCACATCGGCCAACGATTACGCCGCGCGCAACTTTGGCCACACGACCCTCCCGCCGCACGATCAGCGCTATCAGCGCGCCGGAGAATATGTCGATGTCGTACGGAAGCTGTGGGACAGCTGGGACGAGGACGCCTTCGTTTACGATCGCGAAAGCGGCCGCTACTTCGATCCAGACGGGCTGCATATCGTCGACCATAAGGGTACTTTCTTCAACGTCTATGGAGCGCTCAACATTGCGCGCACCCCTCAAGGACATCCCGTAATCATCCAGGCCGGCGCATCGGACGTCGGGCGTGAACTCGCGGCGAGGACAGCGGAAGTCGTGTTCGCCAGCGACTCAAGTGCCGAGAGCGCTAAGAAAGGCTACGACGACCTCAAAGGTCGAATGGCGAAATACGGCCGCGATCCCGCATCGCTGCGCATTCTCGCGGGCATGCCGGTGATCGTCGGCCGTTCTCAAGCTGATGCCGAGGAGAAGCACCAGCGTCTGCAGGAGATGGTGCACCCGGACGTCGGCCGGTTCCGGCTCGGCACCGATCTTGAAGCGGATCTTTCCGACCTTCCACTCGACGAGCCGATTCCGCCGGACCGGTTGCCCAAGAATGCCAATCTGCATAAGGCCTTCTTCGACGGGATCATGAAGATCATCCGTGAAGAGAACCCGACCCTACGCCAGCTCTATCTGCGTTACGAACGCGGTCGCAAGACGATCAAGGGCAGCCCCTCCGACATCGCGGACGTGATGGAGCACTGGCTTACGATCGGCGCCTGCGACGGATTCATGATGCAGTTTCACTGGCTCCCCGGCGGCCTTGAAGATTTCGTCACGCAGGTAGTGCCGGAATTGCAAAGGCGCTCTTTGTTCCGGCGCGACTATCGCGGCGCAACGTTGCGCGAGCACCTCGGCTTGCCGCATCCTGCGGACGCCAAGGGGGCCAACCGGCCCGGGACCCGTTGAGGACCAAGCAGCGCCAGGAGAATAGACGATGCTCAAGCACATCATCGCGATCACGGCTGTCACCGCATCGCTGGCGGGGGCGCGCGCCGACGATGAACCCAAACTCGTCGAAGCGGGCAAGCTGACATGGGGGTCTTCGCCGACCTTCGTGCCCTTCGAGTTCATGCGCGACGGCAAGCCTGTTGGCTTCGACGTCGACCTGATGGAGGAATTGGCGAAGCGTTCGGGCTTCGTCTCGACGATCATGCCGATGGAGTTCAAGGGAGTGCTGCCGGCGCTGCTTGGCAACCGCATCGATGCGGGCGTCAGCGGCCTCTATGTGACGGCCGAGCGCCAGCAGGTTGCCGACTTCGTGCCTTATGCCATCGTCGGCAACCAGATCCTGGTTCTCAAAGGCAATTCGAAGAAGGTCGACGGACCAAAGACCCTATGCGGGCTGAAGGTTGGCGTGCCGGTCAGCACCGCCTTCGAAGTGGCGGTGAAAAAGGCCAGCGACGAGTGCAAGGCGGCCGGCAAGAGCGAAGTCGAAATTCTTTCGCTGCCCGGAAGCAACAATGTTGCGCTTGCTTTGCAGCAGGGTCGCGTCGATGCCGCCGTGAACTCCACCGCGACCTCTGCTGCCATGATGAGCGAGAGTCCCGGCACCTATGAACTCGGGGGCATCCCCTTCGATGCCAACACGAAAGTCGGCATCGCCTTGCGCCGGGACGAGATGGCGCTGAAGGCGAAGCTCGAAACGGCGATTCAGGCGATGGTCAAGGACGGCGCTTATGCGGCGCTGTTGAAGAAGTGGAACTTGCCAGAGCAGTCCTCGGCCTATTGACGATGTCGCTGTTTCAGCCGGCCCTTTTCGTTAAATATCTCCTCAGCTTCGACTATTTCCAGGCCGCGCTGACCACTTTGTGGATCAGCCTTGCAGCGCTTGTGCTCGGCCTTGCGGTCGGCCTCGTTCTCGCCATCGCCCGGGATACCAAGCTCCCACTCCTGCGCTCAGCGGTCTTTGTCTATCTGTGGCTCTTTCGTGGTACGCCCGTGCTGCTGCAGATCGTGTTCGCCTTCAACGTGCTGCCTTCGTTCGGCGTCGTGCTGCCGGGTTTCGCCTGCGCGGTGCTCGCGCTGGGGCTGAACGAAGGCGCGTATATCGCGGAGATATTCCGCTCCGGTATCTCCGCGATCGGCGTCGGTCAGCGCGATGCGGCAAAGGCGCTCGGCCTCACCGAGTGGCGCACCATGCGCTTGGTTATTCTACCGCAAGCGCTGCGCGTTGTCATTCCACCCGTCGGAAACCAGTTCATCTCGATGCTGAAATTGTCGGCGCTCGTCTCGGTCATTGGCGTGCAGGAACTGCTGCTGGTCGCCGACCACGCGGCGGCGTCGAACTTTCGTTATTTCGAGGCGTTCGCGGCGGCTGGCCTTTATTACATCGCTCTGACGACGCTGTTCATGACGGTGCAGCATCGGATCGAGAAAGCGCTTGGCCGTCGGCAAGGTGCAACCCATGGCGCGCCGGCTGAAACGGGTGTCGGTCCGTCGTAATCCCGCTTGCCTGGCGAACAGTTCATCGATGCGACGAACAATTTCTGCCGCGCCAACAAGCGGTCCTCGCCGTGTAAGCGAATTACGGCGTTGCACTGCGCGAGGATGGGACATATGACCGCGCGGGAACCGCGCATCTGCGCGAAAGCAGGCAGGGAGCAAGATCAAATCCATGAGCGTGCTCGTTAGCGCGGGTCTGCCGACCGGAATGGAAGGCCTCACCTATCCGATTCCGTTTTCCGATCCCCCGAGCCTCCTGAAAATCGCGCAACACGCGGAGAAGCTCGGCTACCACTCCGTCTGGGGCAACGATCATATGTCGACCCAGAACTATGTGCGGGCAGAGTTTTCACAGCCGCCGCGGTTCTGGGAGATCCTCACGACTTATGCCTGGCTCGCTGCGCAGACCAAGACATTGCGTTTTGGCACTGGCATCCTCGTCCTACCGATGCGACGCGACATCGTCGTCACTGCCAAGCAGATCGCGACTCTCGACCATCTCAGCGGTGGACGGCTTGAAATCGGCGTCGGTATAGGCGCCTATCGTGAGGAATTCGAGGCGCTTTCACCGAATTCAAAGGCGCATCGCGGCGAGATGGTGGAGGAAGGGGTGGAGGCGCTTCACACGTTGTTCTCGCGCACGGACGCGAGCTTCGATGGCAAGTATTACAAATTCCACAACGTCCAATTTTCGCCGAAACCCTTGCAGAAGAAGTTGCCGATCTATTTCGGGGGGAATAACCACAATCACATCCGCCGCGTCGCCGAGGCCGCGGATGGTTGGATTCCGGCGGGAATGCCTCCAGACCACCTTCGCCCGCTCGCCGACCGTCTGCATGAGCTAGTCGCCGCCAACGGTCGCGATCCGAAGGAAATCCATGTCGCACCGCAATTCGTCGTGCATGTCGGCAAGACGAAAGAGGCGGCGATCACACGCTACAAGCAGAGCCAGATGTGCAAGCATCTGCAATCTCTCGGCAAGTCGACACTCAAGGATCAGGCGCGCATTCCGATGGAGGATATAAATCTCATTGGCGACGTTGATACGATCGTCGCGCGCGCGCAGAAGCTGAAAGAAGCAGGCGTCACACATTTCCTCGGCTTGTATTTCGCGGCGAACGACGTCCCTGAACTCCTCGATCAAATGCAGATATTTGCCGAAGAGGTCGTACCGAGGATAAAATAGATGGCTGCAAGCCTCGGGGTTTCCTACGAAGGCAGCGAGCCGCTTGAGATCCTGTGCGACATCGCGCAGGCCGCCGACGCGGCGGGTGCCCGCACGTTGTGGGCGGCCTCGCATCTTTTCCTGCGCGAGCCGATTGCCAGTGCGGCGATGATGCTCGCAAACACGCGGCGGCTCGGCGCCGCGTTGATGGCGATGAGTCCCTATACGGTGCATCCCGTCTACGCGACCATGGCCGCCGCGACTCTCGACGAGTGGTTTCCGGGCCGGGTGCAGCTCTGTTTCGGCAGCGGCGCGCCGCGCGATCTCGAGTCGATAGGTCTCGCTGCCGACAAACCCCTTGGTGCTCTGCGTGAATCGATGACAATTGCACGCGCATTGCTAAGCGGCGATAGGGTTTCCTTTGCTGGCGAGCGCTTTGAGATCAAAGAACGCCGGCTTGTGTCGGGACGCCACGACATCCCCATTTTCCTTGCGGCGTCGCGACCGAAAATGCTGGAGCTTGCCGGCGCGGAAGCCGACGGTGTGCTGATCAGCGCAGCGACGTCGCCGGCGTTCATCAACTGGGCGTCCGCTCATGTGCGTGTCGGCGAGCAACGCAACAGACGACGCATACGCAAATCTGCCTTGGTCTATGCGTCAATAGGTGAAGACGGTCGCACGGCTCGCGACGTCTTACGGCGCAATCTGGCTTTTATTCTACGGGGCGAGCACCACGCGCAAAACCTTCGACTCACGGGGACAAGCCTCGATCAAGCGGCTCTCACCGCCGCGTTCGCCAAGGAAAATTGGGCGCACATCGACACCCTGGTCGACGACGCGGTCGTGGCAAATCACTCGATCAGCGGTACGCCGGCCGAGGCTAAGAGCATGATGACGAAGTACGAGAACGTCGGCCTTGACGAGATTGTAATAGCCGGGGTGAAAAGTGGCGCGAGTCTCGCCGCAGTCATGAGTGCGTTGAGGTAACGTAGTACCCGCTACGGTCGTGTGCGCTGCCGACTCGAGGGAGATGGCGCATCTCACTAAGAAGGGCCACTCTCCACGCCGAAGGCACCCAGCGCATTTCGTGACTACCTTGACGCCACAACGGGCTCCTCGATGAAAATCAATCCCGACATCCTGACCACGTCGGATATCTATAAGCTGCTGACGGGCGTTGTGGTACCACGCCCCATTGCCTGGGTGACGACGATGTCGCCAACTGGTATCGTTAATCTCGCACCATTCAGCGCCTTCACATTCGTATCGTCGGCGCCACCAATGGTTGGCATCAACATCGGCCTACGCGGCGGCGACTTGAAAGATACGGCGCGCAACATCGAGGCCATGGGCGAATACGTTGTCAATATCGGCGACGAGACGATGATGGAGGCGGTGCATCGCAGCGCCATCGACTATCACCCAAGCATTAGCGAACCGGAAATTCTTGGTCTTAAGACAGTGCCGAGTGATGTTATTCGAACGCCGCGACTGCGTGACGTGCCGATCTCACTTGAATGCAGGTTGAGCCGCACGGTCGAATTCGGTGAGCCGGGCACGCGCTTCATTGCAGGCCAAATCCTAATGTTTCACATCCGCGACGGTCTGTGCTCGGACAACAAGATCGACGCGCGCATGTTGAGACCGATTTGTCGGCTCGGCGGACCGAATTATGCGCGGCTTGGCGAGATCGTCTCCATGCAGCATGTTGGCGATGTGGTCACTGGTCCGCGCTAGGCCAGATGACACGCGACCTTCCGGCCTGGCGCAATGTCGCGCAGTGGCACCGGTTCGGCGCAGATTGGCTGCGCGAGCGGGCAGCGACCGCGCAACGCGCAGCCCGTCGGAATGGCGAGCGGACTCGGGATTTCGCCGCTCAGGGGGAAGCGCTCCGTCGCCGCATCAGGATCGGGGACCGGAACGGCGGATAAAAGCGCTCGCGTATACGGATGCGCTGGACGGGCGAAGAGTTCGGCACCCGGCGCCTCCTCGACAATGCGCCCGAGATACATCACGGCGATTCGCTGCGCGAGATATTTTACAGTCGCGATATCGTGCGAAATGAAGAGATAGGCGAGCCCCAGGCGTTTGCGGAGATGTTCCAGTAATAGGATGATCCGCGAGCGCAGCGACACGTCCAGTGCCGATGTCGGTTCGTCGAGCACGACGAAACGAGGGTGCGTTGCGATGGCGCGCGCGATGTTAACACGTTGCCGCTGTCCGCCGGACATCTCATGCGGATAGCGATCGACGAGATCGCGACCGAGACCCACATCGTCCATCACTTCGAACAGCCGCTCGCGCCGCTGCGTCGATGTAAGTTTTCCTTCGAGACGCAACGGCTCTTCCACCATGCGCCGCACCGTCAAGCGCGGATTCAGCGCCGCCGTAGGATCCTGGAACACCATCTGCACATCATGCCGTGCCCGGCGCATCGCCGTCTTGTCGAGCGCAGCGATATTCTGGCCGTTGAGCAGCACCGTTCCCGATGTCGGATCAATGACGCGCGTGATGCAACGCGCGACTGTAGACTTGCCACAGCCGGATTCACCGATAAGTCCGAGTGTCTCTCCGGCTGCGACGTTGAACGAGACGTCGCTGACCGCTTGCACCGCCTGCGGGCCGCCGCGAAATGTTGCCAGCATTCGCGTCGCGCCACGCAGCGGGAACGCTTTTGACAGCTCACTGACCTCAAGAAGCGGCGGCATACTTCTTCTCGGCAGCAAAGCAGGCGACGTCGTGGCTCACGCTTACACTTGTTCGCCGCGGCTTCTCGCAGCAGACGGGCATCGCGAGCTCGCAGCGGCGCTGATAGCGGCAGCCTGCGGGCGGATGCAGCAACGCGGGAACCGAGCCGGCGATCGGCTGCAGCACGACATCCGCATCGACGCGTGGGATCGAGCGCAGCAAGGCGTGTGTGTAGGGATGCGCGGGCGCTCGGAACAGACAGCGAGTGTCGCCGCTCTCGACGATCTGACCCGCATGCATCACGGCAAAACGATCGCAAGATTGCGCCACTGTGCCAAGATCATGCGTGATTAGAATGATTGCAGCGCCTGTTCGCTTCCCAAGATCGCGCAGAAGCTCGATGATGCGTGAGGCGATCGACACATCAAGCCCCGTCGTTGGTTCGTCGGCGATCAAGAGCTGCGGGGACGTTGCAAGCGCCATGGCGATCATGACGCGCTGGCAGGTACCGCCGGAGAGCTGATGCGCATATTGTTTTGCACGATGCGCAGGATCAGGGACGCCGACCATCGCGAGTAGCTCGATCGCACGCGCGCCGGAAGCGCGCCAGCCGAGCCCGCCATGCACCGAAATAACGCGCGAGATTTGCTTGCCGACTGACATGACCGGATTGAGCGACGTTCGCGGACTTTGCGGGACAAGCGCAATGCGCGATCCGCGGACGTCGCGCATCGCTTTTTCGCTCAGGGTCGCAAGGTCGATGCCTGCGAAACGGATGCTGCCTTTGACAATGCGTCCGGGTGGTTGGATCAGCCGCATGATCGCCATCGCGGTTACCGATTTTCCTGAACCTGACTCTCCGACCAGGCCAAAGACCTCGCCCGTGCGGACGGTCAGATCGGCGCCATCAACCGCTTCCACCGGCCCGTCGCTTGTCGCGAAATGCACGGTGAGTGCTTCGGTCTCGAGCAGCGCCGTCATTTAACGCCGCGCATGCGCGGGTCGAGCAGGTCGCGTAGCGCGTCGCCGACGAGATTGAATGCGAGCACCGTGAAGATGATAGCCAGCCCCGGAAAGACGAATAGCCACCACTCGCCAGTTACGATCTGGCTCGCGCCCTCGGCCGTCATCTCGCCCCACTCGCTGTCGGGCGGACGAACGCCGAGCCCGAGGAAGGACAGGGTCGCCATGGTAAGGAGACCATAGCCCAACGACAGTGTCGCCTGGACGATGATCGGCGGAATGCAATTCGGCAAAAGGTGAACGAAGATGATGCGCCCGTCGCCGTTCCCGACCGTGCGCGCTGCTTCCGCGTATTCCATATCGCGCACGCGCAGCATCTCGCCGCGGATGAGACGCAGATAGGTCGGCACCTGCGTCACGGCGATGACGATCACGAGATTGCCGAGGCCGCTGCCGAGCGCCGCCGCGAGGCCCATCGCGAGCACGAGCGCGGGGAAAGCCATCACCGCTTCGACGCAGCGCATGACGATGTGATCGAGCCAACCGCCGCGATAGCCCGCAACGGCGCCGATGGCGCAGCCTATGATGAGCGCAATTGCCGTCGCAGCGGCGGGTATGAGAAGATCGATACGCGCGGCATAGATGATGCGTGACAGCTGGTCTCTCCCATACACGTCCGTGCCGAGGAGATGGGCCCAGCTCGACGCTTCAAGAGCGACGGAAATGTCGGTCGCGTTGGGATCGTAGGGCGCAGCCCAGGGCGCGAAAACCGCGGCAAGCACCATCGCAAGAATGATGATCAGCGCGCCGAGTGACACGGGATCGCGGCGCAGACGCGCCATTCCCTGCCTGAACGGCCGGCGAACCGGAGGCGTCGCCAGATCGGGCGCGGAGGTGAGCGTCATCAGCCGATTCGGATGCGCGGATCGGCAAGCCCGTAGGCAAGATCCACGGCAAGATTAACGAAGACGTAGCTGATGGCGACAAATAGCACGAAGGACTGGATCGGTCCCGAATCCTTCGTCATAAGCGCGGCAAGCGCGTAATTGCCGATGCCGGGCCACGCGAAGACGCTCTCGACCACCGCATTGCCGGCCATCAGGAAGCCGAAGACCGTGCCGAGCGTTGTGATGATCGGGATCATCGCGTTTCGCAGCGCGTCACCGTAGATTATCGTGCGACTCGGTAAGCCGGCTGCCCATGCCGCCTTTATGTAGTCGGATTGCAGGATTTCGAGCATGCTCGCCCGGACCATGCGCGCGAGCGGCGCCATGATGCTGAACGCCAATGTAAGACTGGGCAAGAAAAGCTGCGCGGATGCCGATTTTAGCGCGGTCCAGTTTCCCGTCAGCGCGGAATCGACGACATACATGCCGGTGATGGCAGTTGGTGCTGCGATATTTGGAGCAAGCCGGCCGAGCGGCGCCGGCGCGATCTCGAGCGCGTAGAACATCACGAAAATGAGCAATAGTCCGGTCCAAAAACTCGGCATGGCGACGCCGACGACGCCGATGACGCGCCCGACGTGATCGACGAATTTGTCGCGATGAACGGCCGAGAGGATGCCAAGCGGTATGCCGAGGAGGCAGGCAATTAGCAGGCTAGCGAGTGTCAATTCGAGCGTCGCGGGAAGACGCTGCAAGAAATCTTCAAGGACCGGTCGGCCGGTCGACGCGCTCTCGCCGAGATCACCGTGAAGAAGTCCCGAAACGAAGCGAGCGTATTGTACATACAGTGGCTGGTCGAGCCCCATCTGGCGCTCGACCGTCGCCAGATATTCGGGTGTTGCCAGGGCGCCTGCCTTTACGACGGCTGGATTACCCGGCAGCAGATTCGTCAGCATGAAGCTGATCAGTGTCACGCCCAACAACGTGGGGATGACGAGCGCGATACGGTTCAGGACGAAATAAACGAACGACATGGCTCGACTGCGCTAGCGCAAATGCTCGCGCGCATTCTTTCCATCAGCATAACACCGAGCAGAGCTTACGTCGCCGCCAGCGTCAGTTCGTGATAGCGCTCGAACGAGTCCCAGCGCTTGCCGATGCCTGAAAGGTCCGCGCGCGTCACACGCGTCCAATTCTCATACCAGAGAAAGCCCCATGCGGCGTCATCGATCAGGATTTTTTGCAGCTCGCGCGCCGCGGCGAGGCGTTTCGCCTTGTCGGGCTCGTGCATGTTATCGTCGATCAGCTTGTCGACCGTCGGATTCATGTAGCCGGCGACATTGGTGTTGCGCGACTTGGAATGGAAGTTGAAACTCAGGTGATAGAACGGGTCGTTGACCCAAGATTGCCAGCTTTCGATCGAGAGGACGTGATCGCCCTTGTTGGCGATCTGGCGGAAGGTCGCGTCGGTCTCGCGCACGATATTGATCTTGAAGCCGAGCTTCTCGAGTTCACGCTGAATCCACACCGCCGCCTGCTCGTGAGTCTGCCAGCCGACGCGCGCCGCGAGGTCGACTTCAATCGGGCCTTTCAGGCCTGATTCTTTTATCAGCGCCTGCGCCTTGTCTATATCGTGCTTGTATGGCGACAGTGTCTCGTCGTAGCCGGGCGTCAGGCTGGCGACCGGGCTCTTCATCTGCGCGCCATAACCGTAGAGCACGCTCGGCAGGATCGCCTCGATCGGGATCGCATAATTGACGGCCTGCCGGACCTTCACGTTGTCGAACGGCGCTTTCTTGTTGTTCATGCATAAAAAGTGACAGGTCGTATCGGGCAAGCTGACGATCTTGAATTTCTTGTCACCTTCGAACGACTTGACGTTGCGCGGCGTAAGGCCGGCGCGACCGACGACGAGATCGATGGCGCCACGACGCAGCAGCAGCACACGGTCGGCCTCGTTTGGCACATATTTGAGCACGATGCGTTCAAATGTCGGCTTGCCGCGCCAATAATTCGGCGTCGCCTCGATCACGACTTCAACGCCAGGCTCGTTGCGCACGAGGCGATAGGCCCCAAGGCCGGTCGCGTTGCGCTTGATCCAGTCGGACGCCCACGGGTCTTTGTCCGTCGCGTGCGCCTTCACCTCATCGGGATCGACAAGCGCGTTGTTGAGGAGGCACACGACGTCAAGCGCCATCGGGCTCGGCGCGCCCATATTCATCGCGAACGTCATGTCGTCGCGCACTTCAAATTGCTCAGGCTTGCTGACATGCACAAGCACGGGGAAGAGACGCGCCATGTAGCCGGGCGACTGGAGATTGCGGTCGAACAGATATTTCACCGCTGCCGCATTCACGGCGCGGCCGCTCGGGAAGGTTAGTCCAGGCCGGATCTTCATGACGAGCGTCGCGCCGTCCTTCTCGAAGGCCCAGGATTCGGCGATACCGCCTTCATAGTCACCCGGCCGCGCGAGCATGACGCCCGGTTGTTCAGCGACGGGCTGCACCTTCCAGAATAGCGGGCTGTCATAGATGTTGGCGACGGTCGTAAAAGCGGCGATCGATTTGTAAGCCGCGGGATCGAGCGTATCGATGTCGGTATCCCAAGCGACCGTGAGTGTCTTCGGTTCGTCCGCGCGTGCTAGCTGAGTCGACAGACCGTTCAGCGCAAAGGCCGCGCTGCCGCCGATCACCACATCGCGTCTGCTGAAGCCGTCGATCATCGCTTCATCCCTTCACCATTCCGGCTGCGTCGCTGCGCAGGACACAGTACGCTTCTTGACACTAACGGGTGTTCCATTACTGTCAACTACGGTTGCAAAAAACGAGACTCTTATTGGATGTCGATCCTGTCAGGTGCGGCAGCGGTGTTGAGACTGTTCTCGGTCGAGAGGCAGGAACTCTCCGTCACGGATGTCGCGAGATTGTTGGACATGCCGAAAAGCTCGGCATCCCGGCTGTTGAGGGCCATGCTCAATCAGCAGCTTCTCATGCATGCAGGAGACACGCCACGTTATCGGGTGGGCCATCTGATCTTTGAGACGTCGCGCGCCTATTTTGGCCATTCGCATCTCGTCGATCTCGTCGACGGAGAACTTCTCGAACTCTGCCAAGCGACCGGGCATACCGGCTATATTTCGATGCTCGACAACGAGGACGTGCTCGTCTTGCGCGTGCATCTCGGCACGCAGCCGCTGCGCGTCGTCACCCCGCACGGCTCGCGGCGCAAGGCTTTTGCGACATCGACAGGCCGTTCGATGCTGGCACGCCTCGGTGCGGCGCAGGTCGACACGCTCACGCTTGATCATGCGCGATCCGAGAAGTCGCCCAAGACGCATGCCGCGCTGGAACACATTCTTGGCGAGATCCGCTGCAAGGGATGGGCCGAGGCTGAAGATGAAGAGATTCCTGGCGTTGCGTCGATTGCTGTCAGCATCGCCGATGCGCGCAAATCGGAGCTCTTGTCGTTTTGTCTTGTCTTCCCCGCGCACACGATCGCGCAGGGTGAGCGCGCAAATTACGCGGCGCGGCTCGTTGCCGCGGCACGGCGTATTGCAGCGCAGGTCGACGATCCTTTCTGGACGCAGCGCCATCCGCTGAAGATCGTCGCGGCATGACGCCGATCGGGCTCGACGATATCGAAGCGCTCGCGGTCGGCGCCTGGATTCTCGGTACCGGCGGCGGTGGCTCGCCGCATCACGCGCTTTTGTGTCTGCGGCGCATCTTCACGAAGTCGGCGACGATCGAACTGATCGATCCCTCGGTCCTCGACGACGATGATCTCGTCGCCGTCGTCTCCTATATGGGTGCGCCTCTCGTCATCCAAGAGCGTCTTGTCGACAGCGCGCAGGTGGCGCGCGCAGTGACCTTAATGCAAGAACATCTCGGTCGACACTTCCGCGCTGTGATGGCACTTGAGATTGGCGGCGGGAACGGGATGCTACCGATGCTGGCGGCGGCGCAGCTCGGCATTCCCGTCGTCGACGCCGATGCGATGGGCCGCGCCTATCCGGAGGCGCAGATGACGAGTTTCGCGGTCGGCGATTTGCGGCCCGCGCCGCTCACGACTGTCGATCCTCGCGGCATTGAGGTCATCGTATCCAATGTGCCGACCTGGAAGTGGATGGAGCGCGCGAGCCGCAAGGTCTGCGTCGAATACGGATCGATCGCGGCGACCTGCAAGGCGCCGCGCACCGGTGCCGAAGTGAAGCGCTGGGGAATCCCTGGGACCACGAGCAAGGCGATCCGACTCGGGCGAGCCGTCGTGGAGGCGAACCGCCATCATCGCGATCCGATCGAGGCGATCCTGACATCGGAGCACGGCAAGTGGCTGTTTGCAGGCAAGATCGTCGAGGTCGAACGGCGGACAACGGCAGGATTTCTGCGCGGCAAAGCCGTAGTCGAAGTTGCCGCGGACGAGCACATCGTCCTCGACTTCCAGAACGAATGGACGGTGATCTGGCGCGACGGGAAACCCATAGCGTCCACGCCTGATCTCATCTGCGTCCTTAACAGCGACTCCGGCGAAGCGATCGGCACGGAGGTGATCCGTTACGGCCAGCGTGTTACGGCCATTGCGCTGCCCTCGCCCGACGTGTTCCTGACGCAGCAGGGACTCGAAAATGTTGGGCCGCGCGCGTTCGGCTACGACTTTGATTTTCGGTCGGTGTTCGTATCGTGAAGCGTATCGGCATCGATGTCGGCGGCACGAATACCGATGCCGTGCTGATCTCCGGGTATGATGTTCTAGCATCGGTGAAGGCGCCGACGAGCGAGAACGTCACGGGAGGCATCCTCGCCGCATTGTCCGCCCTGCGGCGAGAGGTGGATGTCGGCGATGACGTCGAGGCCGTCCTGATCGGCACTACGCATTTCATCAACGCCGTCGTGCAGCGCCGCTCGCTGGCGAAAGTCGGCGCGATCCGCATTGCTGCGCCTGCGACGACCGAACTGCCGCCGCTATGCGACTGGCCGACCGATCTCGGACGCATCATCGATGGCGGCTCGTGGATCGTGGAAGGCGGCTTCGATTACGACGGTCGGCGCTTCATGCCGCTCGACCGTGCCGCGATCCGCAAGGCGTGCCGCGACATTCGCAACAACGGCTTGGCGCATGTCGCGATCACTGGAATGTTCTCGCCGCTCAACGCCGAGGACGAGCAGATCGCGGCCGGCATCGTTCTTGAAGAATGTCCGCACGCTTCCATCACCTGTTCGCACGAGCTTGGCGGCATCGGGCTGCTTGAACGCGAGAATGCCGCCATTCTCAACGCTTGCCTCGTTCACTTCGCGCAGGAGACGATCGAGGCGTTCGGCCGCGCGGTTGCCTCCGCGGGCATCGATGCGCCCCTGTTCATCACGCAGAATGACGGCACAGCAGTCACCGCTGATCAGGCGGCGGCACGGCCGGTCTACAGTTTTGTGTCCGGACCGACCAATTCGATGCGTGGCGCTGCCTTCCTGTCCGGCCTCGATGACGCGATCGTCATCGACGTTGGCGGGACGACGAGCGATTTCGGCAATCTTATCTCAGGATTTCCGCGCACGGCCAACGATGTCGTGCATGTCGGCGGCGTGCGCACCTTATTCCGCATGCCCGACCTCGTGTCGATCGGCCTCGGCGGCGGCTCGGTCATCAATCCGGACACCTGCGCGATCGGGCCGACCAGCGTCGGCTTCCGGCTCGTCGAAAAGGCGCTCGTGTTCGGCGGCAACACGCTCACCGCCAGCGACATCGCGGTCGCGGCCCGTCTCGCCAATATGGGCGAGCGCGCGAAGGTTGCCCATTTGCCGGCACGCCTTGTCGACGGCGTCCTCGCTCGCGCCCGTACGACGATCGAGGATTACGTCGATCGCACGACAACGCAGGCTGGTGATGTCACGCTTCTCGCGGTCGGCGGCGGCAGTTTCTTCGTGCCTGAAAAGCTCGCGGGCGTCTCAAGAGTCGTACGTGTCGAGCACGGCGATTGCGCCAACGCGATCGGTGCGGCCATCGCGCAGATTGCGGGTGAGGTCGATCAGGTCTTCCAGGGCCTCACGCGGCCGGAAGCGATCGCGCAGGCACGCGAACTTGCCGAGCAGCGCGCGATCACGGCTGGCGCAGATGCGAAGACCTTGTCGCTCGTCGAAGCCGAGGACATTCCGATCGCCTATCTTCCTGGCAATGCGCTGCGCGTGAAGGTCAAGGTCGTCGGCGAGATTGCCAATCTGCAACGCGGAGTACGGACCGATGCCGGTCAGGTTCCTTCTGTCTACGCTTAAGGTGGGAGTCGATCCGAACGAGTACGAGGCCTGGGTGCGTGAGCGCGACTATGCGCTCGTCGCGACCAAGCCGAACTATATCAGTTACAAGGTGCATCGCATCCGCCCGCCAATCCAGGGCGCGGAAAACGCCGGCTGGATGTATATCGAGCGCATCGAAGTAAAGAGTCTTGAGCAGCACGACGCTGACCTCGCGTCGCCGGAAGGTGTGAAGCTGCGCGAGGAGCTTTACGGACGCTTTCTGGAGCGCTCCAAGAACGTCTATTTCGCGGCCGACGAGATCGTTTGAGCATCCGATGGCCGTCGAACTGTTGATCCTGGGAGCTGCGCCGATCTCGCAGATGGTCGAGCATGTGAAGCTTGCTGAGCGCAGCGGCTACGACACGGTCTGGCTCGCCGACGAGCGTTTCTACCGGGAAGTCTATTCATGCTTGTCGATCTTTGCGTCTGCGACCAAGACGGTGAAGCTCGGACCTTGTGTCACCGATCCTTTCGCGCGGCATCCGGCGCTTACAGCTGTGGCGATCGCGACGCTTGACGAAATTTCCGACGGCCGTGCCATTCTTGGACTTGGCGCGGGTGTCTCGGGCTTCGCGGAACTCGGTATCGATAGGAAAAAGCCACCGCGGGCGATGCGCGAAACTATCGAGCTTGTGCGCAAGCTGCTTGCAGGCGGCGATGTCGATTACCAAGGCGAGATCGTCTGCTTCAATAATGGTCATCTCAGCTTCAAGCCGCGACGCGCAGACATCCCTGTGGTGATCGCATCGAATGGACCCCTCGGCCAGCGGACGGCGGGCGCGTTATGCCAAGGCGCAATCATGGAAGCTTGTGCATCGATTCCCGAGGTCGAAGCCTTCGCTGCCGAAGTCGTGCAAGGCGCCCGCAAGGCCGGCCGCGATCCGAAGCATGTGCCGCTGACCACGCGGCTTAACCT
>JAFAVH010000070.1 GCA_019242655.1 Methylobacteriaceae bacterium | reverse complement strand
GGCTTGCGGGCTCCTCAGGCGCCAATCCCTTCGCGTGCATCGCGGCGGGTGTTGCCTGCCTGTGGGGCCCGGCGCATGGGGGCGCGAACGAGGCGGCACTAAAGATGCTTTCGGAGATCGGCACGGTCGAGAACATCCCGAAATTCGTCACGCGTGCCAAGGACAAGAACGATCCGTTCCGGCTGATGGGGTTCGGACACCGCGTTTATAAGAATTACGATCCGCGCGCGAAGATCATGCAGCAGACGTGTCATGAAGTCCTGAATGAAATGGGCATCAAGGACGATCCGCTTCTCGACGTCGCGATCGAGCTCGAGCGCATCGCGCTGCACGATGAATATTTCGTCGAGAAGAAGCTCTATCCGAACATCGACTTCTATTCCGGAATTACGCTGAAGGCGATGGGCTTTCCGACCGATATGTTCACGGTGCTCTTCGCCGTGGCGCGCACTGTCGGCTGGATCGCCCAGTGGAAGGAAATGATCGAAGATCCAAGTCAGAAGATCGGCCGGCCCCGGCAGCTTTACACCGGCGCGCCGGCCCGAGACTACATCCCGATGTCGAAGCGCTGACCCTGCGCGCTAGCGTTTCAGCTCGATCCTGTGCTCGACGACGTGGTGGAGCGACGGCGCATCCTCGGACGTGAGCACCATTTTCAGATGAAGGCTGCGCTTGCCGCCGCCTTCTTGCATGACCCGCTCGATCTCGCGCTGTGAGGTCACGCCGACCTCCTTCAGGAACTTGCGGATGGCCATGTTGAAGCCTTCTTCGTCGAAGCTACCGTCGGACATCGTGCGTTCCCCTTGGCTTTTGTGACCGCGTGAATCTAAATCCGCCGCATGAAAGCGGCAAATTGCAGCAATCCCTCCGGCCAAGGCCCGTGGCCGCTGTCCGCGTTGATGTGGCCGGCGGCGCCGGCATCGATCAGCTTGGCGCCCCAATCGCGTGCGAGCGCCTCCGATTGCGCGAAGTCGGAATAGGTGTCGTCGCGGCTGGCGACGAGCACCGAGGAGAACCGCAGTTTTCCTCGCGGAAATGGGCGGAAGGCGGGATCGATTTCCGCCACGCTGGCAAGCCGCTCCTCGGAGGGCGGGGCGACAAGGAATGCACCCTTTATCCATGGAGCGGTCTCGCGCGCCACGTGGACCGCGGCGATCACGCCCAGTGAATGAGCGATGAGGACCACTGGTCGCGGCGCGCCCTCGATCGCGGAGGCGACAGCTCGCACCCACTCATCGCGGCGCGGCTTCTCCCAATCGCGCTGCTCCACACGGTGCGCCGTCGAAAGCTTCTGCTCCCACCGCGTCTGCCAATGATCGGGCCCCGACCCGCCGAGACCCGGAATTATGAGAAGCTCAGCATCCGAACTGCGCATTAGTGCAGCGGACAGGCGTAGACGGCCTTGATACGCGTCGATACGCGCATCTGTGGGTAGCCGTCGAAGAACGCCGGAATAAACACGGTCTCCGTTTCGCCCGGCGCGATTGTTACGCCGCCGCCGAGCACGACATCCTCGAGCTCGAGATTTTGCGTGATTGCCTCAACGCGTTTGATCACCTTGTCGGGTAGCACGTTGTGCAGGTCCCACGTGAACGTGTTTGCAAAAGCGAGAAAAGAAGCACTCGCCGAGCGGACGCGACGGAACTCTTCCTCGCTGAGGGGCTCGGGGATGCAATTCAGCAGCTTCTCGCGGCGGCCGGAAAGCGAGAGACGGCGTTCCGCATCCTCTTCGCAGGCGTCGTGACAAGATCGCATGATCGAGCGGATGCGAGCGTCTTCGATGTTGGTATCGACGAGCTTCGGTTTGAAGCAGGCGGCGAAGCAGGTTTCCGCACGAGCGTTATCAAGGCCGCTGGCGAGAAAGAAGCAGATGAGGCCCACATGCCCGGAGCCGCGGAGCAGCATCCGGGACCCGGAGCAAATGCGCCTGCTCCTGGATTTCGGATCGCCTCCAGCCTCCGGGGACGTGGCTATCGTGCGAATGCCAGCCCGCATGACACCAGCCCTCTAAGCAGCCGCCGCGCTCTCACCAAACACACGCCGGAACACGGTATCGACGTGCTTCAAATGGTAATCCAGATCGAAGAGCGCCTGGAGCTCATCCACGCTTAGCGCTTTTGACACGTCTTGGTCCTTCTTCAAGAGCGTGAGAAAATCCCCTTCCCCGCGCCAAACCGGCATCGCGTTCCGCTGCACGTAAGTATACGCGTTTTCGCGTGACACACCTTTTTGAGTGAGCGCCAAAAGCACGCGCTGCGAATGAATGAGACCGCCGAGCCGGTCGAGATTTTTCCGCATGTTCTCGGGATAGACGATCAGCTTGTCGACGACCCCGGCGAGACGCGCGAGCGCAAAATCGAGCGTGATCGTCGCGTCCGGGCCGATCATCCGTTCAACGGACGAATGCGAGATATCGCGTTCGTGCCAGAGCGCAACATTCTCCAGGGCTGGAACGACCATGCCGCGCACCAGCCGCGCCAGCCCGGTGAGATTCTCGGTCAGCACCGGATTGCGCTTATGCGGCATGGCGGAGGAGCCCTTCTGCCCTTCCGAGAAGAATTCTTCCGCCTCCAAAACCTCGGTGCGCTGCAGATGGCGTATCTCGATCGCCAGCCGCT
>JAFAVH010000009.1 GCA_019242655.1 Methylobacteriaceae bacterium | reverse complement strand
TACATCCTGACGAATAAGCAACTTATCGAGAACCAAGGAATAGGGCAGGTCAAGACCGATCAAATCTAAGCCGTCGCAGAAGATGTCACCGATAATTCTGATCCCCGTTGCATCGACTTTACCTGCCGTTCGCGAAACGATGTCCTTAATGGTGTGCCTGCCGAGGACTCGCTGATCGCGCATTGAACCGCAGACTTCGTCAGGATCGATCCGGTGTGTGTCGCCCAGCATTGCTCCCGATTTCGAGTCGGCGTTCGGCGAACGCCTCATTCCGTCCAGATACGGCCCGCCCTTCTTATAGGGTTGGCATTCGGGTCCTTGCGGCAGCAAAACAATTTCTTCGCCGCGCGAAACGCATTTTTCCACCTCAAGAAAGAAGCGCTCGGATGCGGCGCTTTCTGTAGAGACGGCAGCGGTATCGGCGTGGACAGCGGGAAGAGTGAGAAATTCCATGCCGAAGATCAAACAAAGTATATGCACGTATCGCATATCGTACTCGCACGTAGAAAACAGACGTCGGTAGAGAAAGTAATTTAGTTTAAAAGACTTTTGGCGCTGATCATTCTAGCCCCGCTTCAGACCGAATCAAGCTGCAAATTCGCAAGCCGCAGCGTACTTGGAGCAGCGTACTTGGAGCAGCGTATTTGGACTCGGGGTGTTTTACTCTGATCATGCTTGAGCAAATGATCAGCCGCATCTCGCCCGCGGCGGTTCTTTATGGCTTGCGGAGGGGAATTGTTGCGCGACGATCGGTGCTTAGCCGAGCGCTCATGAAAGCGTGGCTTTAAGTCGGCGTTTCATCTCGGGCTCATTCCCCAGGCGATCGGCCGCAATAGCTCCTCGGGATAACAGCGCGTTGCACAGACCTCGAAGACCTGGTTTTCGGCGAGCACATGCGCGCGTTTACGTCCGCGCGGAAACAGTAGTTCGAACGCCTCATCGTGAATGTTGAGCCCGCCGGCATAAGCGCCGAAGGCAGGCATGACGGCGCGGTTGCCGTCGGTGATCAGGCATCGCCGCCGCTTTCCGGCAATGCGTGCGACGGGATGCAGATGGCCTGATATCTCGCCCTGTTGCATGCCGGCGCGCGGCTCGTGCCGCAGATGCAGCTTTCCGACATCAACCCGCGGCAGCCGCTCGCCACCCGCATCGGCGGGAATATTCGGATCGTGATTGCCGGCGATCCAAATCCACTCGCGCCCCGCCTGCATCGCGGCAAGCGATGCGCGGTCGACATCCGCCATGCGCTCCGGCCCGCTATTGTCATGAAAACTGTCGCCGAGCGCGACGACGCGGCGCGGGGACCAGCGCGCGATCAGCACCGCAAGGCGGGCGAGCGTGGTGGCGGTATCGTAAGGTGGCAGCATCACGCCGCGTCTGGCGTAAGACGAGCCCTTTTCGAGATGCAGATCGGCGACGATCAGCATACGTTCGTCTTCGTAGATAAGTGCGCCGACAGGATCGATCTTGAGCGCTGTGCCGGCAAGCATGACCTCGCCCGCAGCGATTTCAGCTCGGGACGAGGTTGTCCGCTTCAACGCGTCTTGCCTTTGCACCCTCGGCTTCCCTGATGAGATCTTGCGCCGCTTCCGCGAGGATTTGATCCTGCGCTTCGCCATAGACGAGCTCGCGTCCGATCTCGAGCATGATCGGCACCGCCAAGGGCGACACGCGGTCGAGATCGCGATGGACGATTCGCCCGGCGATTCGCGCGAGCATGTCAGAGAGCCGCGCAATGTCCAAGAGACCCGTTGCCGCGTCCTGGCGTGCCGCTTCCAAGAGGAGATGATCGGGCTCGTGACGCCGCAGCACGTCATAAACGAGATCGGTCGAGATCGTCACTTGCCGCCCGGTTTTCTCCTTTCCGGGAAAACGCCGCTCGATCAATCCGGCAATGACAGCGCAATTGCGGAAGGTGCGCTTCATCAAGGCGGATTCGTGCAGCCAATCCTCCAAATCGTCGCCGAGCATGTCTTGCGCGAACAGATCGCCAAGCGATGCCGCGCCCGCCCCGACACGCTTGCCGATATCGGCAAGCGACCAAATCGCAAACGCATAATCGTTGGCGACAAAGCCGAGCGGCTTTAGTCCCGCACGATCCATGCGCCGCGTCAGCAGCATGCCGAGCGTCTGATGTGCGAGTCGGCCTTCAAAGGGATAGGCCGCCATGTAGAAGCGGCCGCCGCGCGGAAACGTCTCTACGAGAAGATCGCGCCGCCCCGGCAAGGTCGAGCGCTCGGCCTGCAGCGCGAGCCATTCGCCGACTTGCGGCGGCAGGTGATCCCAGCTCGTGGGATCGGCGAGAAAGCCGCGCACGCGCGCCGCGAGATAAGTCGAGAGCGGGAATTTGCCGCCGGCATAGGAGGGCACTTTCGGCGCATCGCCGTGCGCGCGCGAAACGAGCGCCTCGTCTTCCTGGAGTCCTTGCAGCGCAAGGATCTCGCCGCCGAACAGGAACGTGTCGTTCGGCGCGAGCATTTCGATGAAGCTTTCCTCGATCTCGCCGAGCACGCGTCCGCCGCGGCCGATCCTGCCGGTATAGACCGCGCCGGGTTCGCGTTTTGGCAGCGGGCCCCGGACCATGCGCACTTTCAGCATGTCGGCTTCGATGATCGTGCCGACATTCATGCGGTAGCTTTGCGCGATACGTCCGTTGGCGACGCGCCAGCGGCCGTCCGGCATGCGCTTGATCTTGGCGAAGCGATCGTATGTGCGAAGCGCATAGCCGCCGGTTGCGACGAAATCGACGGCTTTCTCGAACTGCTCCCAAGTCAGTCCGGCATAGGGCGCAGCGGAGATGATCTCATTGTAGAGCGCGTCCGCATGGAACGGCTCCGCGCACGCCATGCCCAGGACGTGCTGCGCCAGCACGTCGAGCGCGCCGGTGCGCGGTTGCGCGGTGTCCTGCGCGCCTTCGCGCGCCGCATCGACCGCGGCGACGCATTCCAGCACCTCGAAACGGTTCGCCGGCACGAGGATCGCGCGCGACGGCTCGTCGAGCCGGTGATTGGCGCGGCCGATGCGCTGCATCAGCCGGCTCGCGCCTTTCGGCGCGCCGACATTGATGACGAGATCGACGTCGCCCCAGTCGATGCCGAGATCGAGCGTCGAGGTGCAGACGACCGCCTTCAATTTGCCTGCCGCCATCGCCTCTTCGACGCGGCGTCGCTGCCCGGCATCGAGCGAGCCGTGATGCAAAGCGATCGCGAGCTTGTCGTCGTTCATGCGCCAGAGTTCCTGGAAGACGAACTCCGCCTGTGCGCGCGTATTGACGAAGACGAGCGTCATATTGGCATTGCGGATTGCGCTGTAGATTTCGCGCAAGGCATGCACGGCGCTGTGTCCCGCCCACGGCAGATGCTCGCGCGTATCGAGCACGCGCAAATCCGGCGGCGCGCCCGGCGGTGCGGTGACGAGCGTTGCAAGCTTATCGTCGCTGCCGACCAGCCAGCGCCGCAATTCATCGGGATCGCGTACCGTCGCCGACAATCCGATCGCGGACATTTGCGGTGCAAGCGCTCGCAGTCGCGCGAGACCGAGCGACAGAAGGTCGCCGCGCTTCGAAGTGACGAGCGCGTGCAACTCGTCGAGCACGATGCGCTGCAAGTCGCCGAACAGGAATTGTGCATCGGGTGAAGCGAGAAGGAGGGCGACCTGCTCGGGCGTCGTCAGCAGCATGTCAGGCGGATCGCGGCGTTGCCGCTGGCGTTTCGAGGCGGACGTGTCGCCGGTGCGCGTCTCGATGCGGACCGGCAGCGCCATCTCTTCGACCGGCGTTTTGAGGTTGCGCGCGACGTCTATCGCGAGTGCCTTCAACGGCGAGATGTAGAGCGTGTGCAGGCCGCGCCGTTTCGTGCCGGGCAGGTGCCGTTCGCGCGCGGTCAGCTCGACCAGGCTCGGCAGGAAGCCCGCAAGCGTCTTGCCGGCGCCTGTCGGCGCGACGAGGAGCGCGCTTTCCCGGCGTTCCGCCGCGGCGAGGAGGTCGAGCTGGTGCTGGCGCGGAGTCCAGCCGCGCGCAGCGAACCATCGGACGAACGGCGCCGGCAGGGCAGGGCCAGTGACAGGAGCGGGAAGGCCGGTGCGCTTCACCGTGCCGATTTAGGCGCTGCCGCCGCGCGCGGCCAGTGGGCAGGCCCTCTCGAGAGCGGCGAAGCGCCTCCGAGATGAAGGCAAAAGTGTAAGCATTTACTCTTACCGTCCCGACATCGCCGCGTTCGGGCGCGGCAGGCACAGGTCTTGCGCTCAACTCCCACGGCTCAAGCCCATGTACTCTTTCGAGATAATCTTTGTCTCAGGTCGGCACACATACGGGTAGGTTGGCGCCGGACAGCGCGGCCGCGGCTCGTCCGCGCGTCGAGTTCATCGACTACGCCAAGGGCTGGTGCATTGTCCTTGTCGTCTTGATGCATTCGACGCTCGGACTTACAGAGCGCGTCGGCGAGGCGAATTGGATCGGCGAATTCATTGCCTTCGCCAAGCCGTTTCGAATGCCGGATTTCTTCCTGATCGCGGGTTTATTCGCGATGCGGAGCTTGCAAGCGCCGCTGCGCAGCTTCGTCGACAGCAAGATTCTGCATTTCGCTTATTTCTATGTGCTCTGGATGACGATCCAGATCCTGGTGAAGCGCGGCGGGCTGCTCATCGACGATCCCGCGGGCTTTGGCGGCGAATATCTCTACAGCTTGATCGAACCCTTGGGCACGCTTTGGTTCATCTACCTCTTGCCGATCATGTATACGGTGGCGCGGCTTCTGCGCCCGTTCCCGACCGTTTTGGTGTTGATCTTCGCGGCGTCGCTTCGTTTTTTGCAGCTTGAGACCGGCTCAACGGTCATCGATTATTTCACTGCCTATTTCGTCTTCTTTCTTGCCGGGATTCGCCTTTCCGCGCGCATCCTGGCGCTCGCCGATTGGTGCGGCCGGCATCCGCTTTCTACCGGCGCTTCTATCGTGGCCTGGGCGGTCTTCAATGCGTGGGCAGTTTACGCCGGCGTCGCGCTCGAGCCGCTGCCGGGCATCGCGCTCGGTTTTGCCGGCGCACTCGCCGTCATCGGCGGCTCTGCGCTGCTCGCGCGTGCGCGCATCCTCAACGCTTTGCGCTATGCGGGCCAACACTCGCTGCCGGTCTATCTGGCGTTTTTCCTGCCGATGGCGGCGGCGCGCACGTTGATCATCAAAGCCGGATGGACCGGCAATATCGATGCTGCCTGTCTCGTTATCGCGACCGTCGCGATCGTTACGCCGCTGGCATTGCACTATTGGCTTCAAAAAACACCATTGAAGTTCCTGTTCG
>JAFAVH010000423.1 GCA_019242655.1 Methylobacteriaceae bacterium | reverse complement strand
ATCGACAGGCCGGCCGCGACGCCCGACCACCACAGAGACGTGAGCGGCCGGCTCATTTCTTCCTCGCCGAGCCGCCGCACGATTTCATAGATAACGGGGGTGCGCGGACTGGAGCGCTCTTCGATATCTTCGATCTCTTTTTCGGTGATCGATTGGTTTGCACCACGTGCGGGACGCTCTTGCGTCGCTTCCCGGCCGGTTCCGCTCTTTGGCTCTTTCACGTGTGACTCACATATGTGAAAGATCGACGCGGTCCGGGCCACTATGAATCTGCTCGCCCTGAGCTTCGTCGAATGCCATATGCGGCGCCCAGCTCCGCGCGAAAACAACTTGGCGCGATGCTGCTGTCGCGTTGTCTTCGGTCATCTCGGCTTCGGTCACTTCGTCCTCCCTCGCGGAGATTGGGATACATCGCGCTTGAAGCTGCAAAGGTAGTCCGAGGCAATGAACGACGCATCGGCTGTAGGTGACGTTGAAATCTCCGATGTCAATCCTAGTGTTCTCACGAAACGTCAGGCGCTTGGGCGATAGGGTGTGGCGCGCATCTGAGTCGATCAGTGTGCCATCCCTGCCGGACTGCCAGTTTGAAACATCGGGATCGCAATGCCGCGCAGGCGTTTATTTGGCTGGTTGTTCATACCTGATCTCAGGTGGCTCGACCGGTCGGTGACCGTAAGGGCGCTGATCATCGGTGCGGCCGTCCTTGGCGTGATTGTCTTTGGATCGGCGGCATCCCGGTCGCGGCAAACCGGCCCGACGGTTGGATCATGCGGCACTTCTTGCATTTCACCTTCAAGCGAAGCGTGGCGAGCAGCGCCCGCTACGTCGAGGCACCGAAAGACCTGTCTTCCGCCGGGCGCGTGCAGCTCGGCGCGCGTCAATACCATATGGTCTGCGCCAATTGTCACGGTGCGCCGAACATCGGTCAGTCCGCCGTGGCGCTGTCGATGAGTCCGCGTCCGCAATACCTGCCCCGGGTGCTCGATCAATTCAGCGACGAGGATTTGTTTGTCATCGTGCAGAATGGCGTGAAGTTCAGCGCCATGCCTTCTTGGCCGAACTCGACGCGCGACGACGCGGTCTGGTCGATGGTGGCATTCCTTCGGCAACTGCCGAAGATGGACGCCAAAACCTATCTCGATATGACGGCATCTCCGCTCGCACCGGAGATGGCGCCAGTCACGCCGTTAGGCGATCAGATCGCGCTACGGCCATCGAGCGCCGACCGTGCGGCTCCGCCCGTCGAGGAGTTTCTTTACGCAGCGCCCGCAATCGGTTTCAGCGATCGCGTTCCGCGCACGCATCCGGTTGCGCTCTGCGCGGGCTGTCATGGCAAGGATGGCGACGGCAGCGCGACGGGCGGCGAGGCGCCAAACCTCACGCTTCACGATTCCGACTACCTGCGCGCGGCATTGGAAGCGTATTCCAACGGCACGCGCAAAAGCGGTTTCATGCAGGAGATCGCGTCGCAGCTGTCGATCGAGCAAGTGTCCGCGCTTGCGGATTATTATGCGGCGCTGCCGATGCGCAAGTTGCAGGCCGCCACGCAACCCGATCCAGCATTGATCAAGCGCGGCGAGACCATCGCGTTGCAAGGCATCAAGGAAAATGCAGCGCCCGCCTGTGCCAATTGCCACGAGAGCAGGGGCAGTGAACTCAGCGGCGCGCCGCGCATCGCCGGACAATCGGAAGTCTATTTGCGGCGGCAATTGACGGCGATGCGGCGCGGCGGGCGCGGATCGACCGGGACTTGGAATCCGATGCCGGCGGAGGCGCATGACCTCAGCAACGATGACATCGCCGCTCTTGCCGCCTATTACGCCACGCAAGAACCGACAAAGGGAGGGACCCAGACCGCCGCGGCGACATGGCCGACGGGCGACGTCGAGCGCGGACAGGCGGTGGTCACGAACGTCTGCAAGAGATGCCATCTCAATGAAGGCCGCGGTGATTCAATCGGCACCGTGCCGGACATCACTCTTCACGCAAAGCCTTATATATTGCAGACGCTCTACGCTTTTCGCGCCCGTATCCGCGAAAACAACCAGATGCTCGAAACCACGCGCGAACTCAGTTACGCCGACATCGCGGACGTTGCGGAATATCTCGGCACGTTGCCGCCGGAAAAAGCGATCGCGACTGTGTCTGCGGCGCCGCGTGAGTCGACGATCGCAGAGAAGGGCGATAACGGACGCGGCATTCCCGCTTGCCTGAGCTGCCATGACGCCAAGGGCGTAACCGCGCTGCCGCTCATTCCGCGATTGCAGGGCCAAAGTCCCGTCTATCTTAAAGCACGTCTCGATCTGTTCGCATCGATAGGCGAGTACGACTTCAGCTCGCTCAATCCGATGCCCGCAATCGCAAGCAAGCTGACGGCCGAAGAGCGAGCTGATTTGGCGGCTTATTTCGCGGCGCAAACGCCGCTGGCGAAGAGCGCGGAGCACTGAGGTCGCCACCGCTCCCGAGCTGCAATTCGCCAATGCGATCAACTCCGGAGAAAAGCGAGCAGGTCCGCATTGATGGTCGTGGCGAACTTGCCCTGAAAACTCGTGGAGCCCTTGTACTAGTGCGCGACCTCGGCTGCGTATGTCTCCGGCCTGAAGCCGACGATCAGCTTGTCGCCGACTTCAAGCACGGGGCGCTTGATCATCGAGGGCTCCGACACCATCAGCCCGATCGCCTTGGCGTCGTCGACATTTGCCTTGCTCGTATCGGGCAATTTTCTGAATGTCGTTCCGGCGCGATTGAGGAGCGTTTCCCAACCAACCTTTGTCGCCCACGCCTCAAGCTTGCGTCGGTCAATACCGGCGCTCTTATAATCGTGAAATTCGTAACGAATCGCGTGGGCATCGAGCCAAGCTCGGGCTTTCTTCATCGTGTCGCAATTCTTGATGCCATAAATCGTGACTTGCCGCGTCATCTTCGTCTCACTCCCACTCGATCGTCCCCGGCGGCTTCGACGTCACATCGTAGACAACGCGGTTGATGCCGCGTACTTCGTTGATGATGCGCGTCGCGGCGCGGCCGAGCACGTCCATGTTGAAGGGGAAGAAATCTGCGGTCATCCCATCGACGGACGTCACGGCGCGCAGTGCGCAGACGAAATCGTAGGTGCGCGCATCGCCCATGACGCCGACGGTGCGCACCGGCAGAAGCACGGCGAAAGCCTGCCAGATTTTGTCGTAGAGACCGGCCTTGCGGATTTCGTCGAGATAGATCGCGTCGGCTTTGCGCAGGATGTCGAGATTCTCGCGCGTGACGCCGCCGGGACAGCGGATCGCCAAACCGGGACCAGGGAAGGGATGGCGGCCGACGAACGCCTCCGGCAATCCGAGCTCGCGGCCGAGCACACGTACTTCGTCCTTGAAAAGCTCGCGCAGCGGCTCGACGAGCTTCATGTTCATGCGCTCGGGCAGGCCGCCGACATTGTGGTGCGATTTGATCGTGTGCGAGGGACCGCCGGAAAACGATACGCTCTCGATCACGTCGGGATAAAGCGTGCCTTGCGCGAGAAATTCCGGCGCACCGCGTCCGTCGGCCGCAATCTTCTTCGCTTCGGCCTCGAAGACAGACACAAACAGCCGCCCGATGATCTTGCGCTTTTCTTCGGGATCGCGAATGCCGTACAGCGCCTGCAGGAAAAGTTCCTCGGCGTTCACGTGCACGAGCGGGATGTTGTAGTGATCGCGAAAGAGACGCACGACCTCTTCCGCCTCGTCCTGACGCAGCAAACCGTGATCGACGAAGACGCAGGTCAGTTGCTCGCCGATCGCTTCATGGATGAGCACGGCGGCGACGGCGGAATCGACGCCGCCAGATAATCCGCAAAGAACGCGGCCCTTTCCGACCTGATCGCGGATGGCGCGGATCGCCTCCTGGCGAAAGGCGCGCATCGTCCAGTCGCCTTTTAGGCCCGCAACTTTGCTGACGAAATTGCGCAACAGCTTCGCGCCGTCCGGCGTGTGCGCGACTTCGAGATGGAATTGCGTGGCATAGAAGCGGCGGCGCTCGTCGGCGATCGCCGCGAACGGCGCGCCGGCGGACGTCGCGACAGGCGTAAAGCCCGGCGGCAGCTTCGTGACGCGGTCGCCGTGGCTCATCCAAACGGGATGATGCGTGCCTTTCTCCCAGACGCCGTCGAACAGCGCGCAGGTCTCGGTGACCTCGACTTCGGCGCGGCCGAATTCGCGGTGGTGGCCGTCCTCGACGGCGCCACCGAGCTGTGCCGCCATCGCCTGCTCGCCATAGCAGATGCCGAGCACCGGCACGCCGGCCCCCCAGACTTCGTCAGGCGCGCGCGGCGTGTTTTCGCCGATGACGGATTCCGGTCCGCCTGAGAGGATGATCGCCTTCGGCGAGAGCTCGGAAACAGCCTTCGCGGCCTTCTGGAAGGGGTGGATTTCGCAGTAGACGCCGGCCTCGCGCACGCGGCGGGCGATGAGCTGCGTAACCTGCGAGCCAAAATCGACGATCAAGACTTTGTCGTGGGCTCCAGCGATCTCGTCATGGAATTCCTGCTCGTCCATATCCGCTCCCGCCGTAAAGGGCGGAATTAGGCGATCGGGTTCGGCGGTGCAATGGCGCGGCCGGCCCGTCATTCGGCTGTCCAGAGGTTAACGTCGGCACGGGGATTCGATCGGTTGACTTGAGCGGACGGCAATGGGGCCTTGCTATCCAACGGCTATGTCGCCGCCGCTTGCCGCCCTCGCTCGCCCGACCGCCCCTGGGGGGATCAGGCTTTCGCAGCTGGCGCGGCTGTTCTCCGAGGAAGACGACCAGGTTTCATCGGAAAAGGCCGGCCGCATGCAGCGGCGTGCGGTCCTCTTTCGCGAGAGCTGGCTGCAATCTCTCCGCCGCCAAGCGCTTGCCACCGCCTATACGCTGCGGCCGGCGCGGATCGGCGACCTGCCGCCGATGGCGGGGCTGCTCATCCGCGACGTGCTCGCGGGCTCATCCGGTGTCCCGGACCCCGATGCTGCGCTCCTGAAGCCGGACGGCTTGTGCGGCATTGCCCGCGATCTTTCCGTTCCGACGCTAGTCGAAGCGTATGCGCGCGGGCTCTATCCCTGGTGCCATGCAGGTCCGGTGAAATGGTGGGCGCCGCGCACGCGGTGCGTCGGCAATCCGCGCAAAATCCGCGTGAGCAAGGCGACACGGGCGGACGCCAAGGCCGGAAAATACAAATTCACGTTCGACCGCAATTTCGATGCGGTGATCGCCGCCTGCGCCGCGCCGCGGGCAGGGCGGTTCCCGCTGACCTGGATCACGCCGAAGATCATGCGCGCCTATGCGGCACTGCACGACGCGGGTCTCGCCCATTCCTATGAGGTCTGGGACGCTGACGGAGAGCTCGTCGCCGGCGGTTATGGCGTCGCGAGCGGCCGCGTCTTTGTCGGCGAGAGCATGTTCACGCGAGCCTCCGGCGCGGGCGCATTCGGCCTCGCGCTCTTGCATCGCCACCTCGCCCATTTTGGTTTTGAGCTGCACGACGCGAAATCGCCGTCGCCGCACTTGCGATCGCTCGGCTTCACGCAAATGCCGCGTGAAGAATATGCCTCCTATCTATCGCCGCCGCTCGCCGCTTCGCGTCCCGGCCATTGGCATAGTATCCAGGCACTTTGCGGATTGCCGTAGCGGCTCACGCGCGCGTGAGAATCGCGATGTAAAAGCCATCAGTGCGACTGGTCGCGGGCGAGAGGCGGAGTCCGGTTCCATCGCGCGCGAATGGTTGCAGGGCGAGACCGGCACGCGCGATCATTGCCTCTGCAGATTGCAGTGCGAATTGCGGATGCGTTTGCAAAAATGCACTGACGCGATCTTCGTTTTCATCGCGCAGCACGGAGCACGTGACGTAAGCGATTCCGCCGCCGGGCTTCACGAAGTCCGCGGCGCGCGTGAGCAACTCGTCCTGGGCTTTGATGCGCTCTTGAAGCGCACCCGGCCGGATGCGCCATTTGGCATCGGGATTGCGGCGCCAGGTCCCGGTGCCGGTGCACGGTGCGTCGATCAGAACGAGATCGCAGCGCTCGTGCAAATCGCCGAGAATGTCGGCGCTGCCCCGCGGTGCGCGGACTTGAACGTTGCGCGCATTGGCGCGTTCGAGCCGCGCATAGATCGGCATGAGGCGGCGGCCGTCCGTGTCGGTTGCGTAGATCTGTCCGCGATTTTCCATTTCTGCCGCGAGCGCCAAGGTCTTTCCACCGCCCCCGGCGCAGAGATCGAGTACCTGCTCGCCGGGTTTCGCGGTGCAAAGCAGTGACGCGAGTTGCGAGCCCTCGTCCTGTATCTCGATCAAGCCTTTGGCATAGGCGGGTTCGGCAGCGAGCGCGGGTCCGCGGCCATCCGCGCCCGGCGTAATCCGCAGGCCGATCGGCGAGAACGGCGTCGGCTCCGGATCGAGATGTGCCAGCGTGGCGAGCTGATTGTCTCGTGTCGTTTTCAGGCGATTGACGCGCAGATCGACGGGGGCGCGTTCGGCAAGCGCACGGCCTTCTTCGATGGCGCGTTCTCCGAACGCGGCGATGAAATGCGGCGCGAGCCATTCGGGAATGTCGGCTGCGACGTGCAGCGGCGCATCATCGAGATTTCCCGAGGCAAGACGCGAGCTTTCTTGCTCCGACAATGGCGGTGGCGAATGCCGCTCGCCCGAGCAGAGGGCGGCGATCTCCTCCACCGGCAATTCACGCTGCAGACGCAATGCGCCAAGCATGATCGCGCGCGGCGTCTCGTCCTGCATGATCCAGGCTGCGGACGCCTTCCGCCGCAGCGCATCGAAGACAAGGCTGGAAATCGCGGCGCGGTCCGTCGAGCCAGCGAAACGATGTGCAAGTCCCCAATCTTTCAGCGCGTCCTGCGACGGGCGCCGCCGGCCGGCTATATCGGCAAGAACTTCGATCGCGGCGGCGACGCGCGCACCTGGTGTCATAGATGCGCGAGGATGCGGACGATGAAGATGATCCACATGATGAGCAGGATCAGCATGCTGACGCCGAAGGCCATGCCGCGCACCCGTACGATATTCGGTCCAATATGAATCGCCGCCTGCGCGATGCGCGCGAGTACGAAAATCCAAGACATGACGACAAAAACAAGATCGGCCTTGCGCGTGAACAGCGCCAGGATGACAAGCACGTAAAAGAGGACCGGGATTTCGAATTGGTTTTGGAACGAGCCCGCGACCTGCGCTACGGGCGCAGGCTCTCTCGCTCCGCGCACCGCCAGATCTTGCGGATCCATCTCGCGATTGCTGAACATGCGCTGCCGGCGCACTGCGAGGATGCCGAGGAGAACGAAGGTCAAGAGGACCTGCACGAAGAGAGGCAGAAGGACCGATTCGATGCTCATTGGCTTTCCGGCGACAGAAGGGGTGCGCCCGTCCTATTGCTCGCTGATGCGCAACACAAGCTCGCTTCCGGCAACCCCCGATGCGTTACAGCCGCCGGCGACTTGCTGCCGCTGCCTCGGACCGGGTAGAGCGGATCGAAAGGGAGGGAGAGGACATGATCGTTGACCGGCGCATTGTGGTCCGTGGCCTTGCTGCCGCTCCGCTCTTCGGCGGCATCGCGCGGGCACAGGGAGCGGCCAATCTCGGGCCGAACCGGCTCGTGCTTCTCGGCAACAAGGGCGGCCCGGCGATACGAGCCTATGCGCCGAGCCCATCCTCGAATCTACTTATTTGGAACAATGTGCCCTATGTGATCGATGCCGGGTATGGCGTGACCTTCAAGCTGGTTGACGCCAAGTTTCCGCTGTCGTCGCTGCGCTACATCTTCATCACGCACCACCATTCCGATCACAATCTCGAAACCGGCCCGCTTGCGTACAATGCGTGGGCGATCGGCTTGAAGACTCCGGTCGACATCTATGGGCCGAATGGCGTCGATGCCTTGCTCGACGGATTTTTCGCCGGCAGCAAGTTCGACATCGAGACGCGCATGGCGGACGAGGGCCGTCCCGATCTGCGCAAGCTTGTCACCACGCATGCTTACAGCGAAGGACCGGTCTTTGCCGACCACGGCGTGACGGTCACGGCGCTGCGCAACAAGCATCCGCCGATCCTCGATTCGTTTGCGCTGAAATTCGATCTCGGTGGCAAGGTCATCGTCTTCTCCGGCGATACGACCTATTTTCCGCCGCTCGCGGAGTTTGCCAAGGGCGCCGACATCCTCGTGCACGAAGTCGCCTACGCGCCGGCGCTCGAAGCGCTCGCTGCGCGCAACCCGAACGGCGCGACGTTGCTCGATCACTTGAAAGCGGCGCATACGATGGCTGAAGATGTCGGGCGCATCGCTAAAGCCGCTGATGTCAAGACGCTGGTTCTGAACCATTTCGTGCCCGCTGACGACAAAAACCTGACGGACGAGGTCTGGACGAAAGCCGTGCGCACGACGTTCGACGGCCCGATCGTTGTCGGCCACGATCTCCTCGAAATTCCACTTGCGTGACATGCGATGCTGAAACTCTGGGGCCGCGCCAATTCCATCAATGTGCAGAAGGCGCTTTACTGCATCGAGGAGCTCGCCCTGCCTTACGAGCGCATCGATGCCGGCCGCGGCTACGGCGTCGTGGAGACCGCCGAATACAAGGCAATGAATCCGAATTCGCTCGTGCCGACCTTGGAAGATGACGATTTCGTTCTATGGGAATCGAACGTGATCGTGCGCTATCTCTGCGCGCGCCATTCCGACGGTGACCTCTGGCCGCGCGATCTGCGGACTCGCGCCGCTGCCGACCGTTGGATGGATTGGCAGCAGACGGCGATCACGCCGGCGGTCGGCACGGCCTTTCACGGGCTTGTGCGCACGCCGGGCTCACGCACGCCGCAGGACATCGATGAATCCGTGGCAAAGACCGACGCGCTTTTCCTGATCCTCGATTCCCACCTCGCCGGGCGCGCGTGGCTCGAAGGCGAGCGCTTCAGCATGGCGGAATGCGCGGTCGCGCCTGCCGTGCATCGTTGGCTCAACATGCCGGTGCAGCACAGCGACGTTACGCATGTGCGGCGTTGGTACGACGCGATCATGTCGCGTCCGGCGGCGGAGCGCGTTTTGACGCTGCCGATCACCTGAGCGTCGCATCAACCAACATCACACAACGAGGCAACAGATGACGAATATCCCTTTTGTCGAGGCGAATGGCGCGAAAATTCCCGCGATCGGTCTCGGGACGTGGCAGCTCTCAGGCGAGACGTGCACGCGCGCCGTCGTCGCCGCGCTTCAATGCGGGTATCGCCATGTCGATACCGCCAAAATGTACGCCAACGAAACAGAAGTGGGCGAGGGACTCCGACATGGCGGCATCCCGCGCGATGAGATTTTTGTCACGACAAAGGTCTGGCGCGAAGATCTGCATGACGGCTATCTGCAGCGTTCCGCGGAGGCCAGTCTTAAGCGGCTCGGCTTGGAAAAGCTCGATCTTCTCTTGATCCACTGGCCAAACCGCGACATTCCGGTGCAGGAGGCGGTCAAAGCACTGTGCGAGACGCGCGCGCGCGGATTGACGCGGCATATCGGCGTGTCGAACTTTCCGGTTGCGCTGCTCGAACAGGCGCTTTCGGTTGCAACCGAGCCGCTCGTCACCAATCAATGCGAGTATCATCCTTGGCTCGACCAGACCAAGGTTCTCGCCGCTTGCCGCAAGCGCGGCATTTCGTTCACGTCCTATTGTCCGCTCGGACGCGGCGAAGGTCCGCGCG